>JABZFQ010000324.1 GCA_014237365.1 Desulfobacteraceae bacterium
TCGCCCTGTGGTTGCATATTATCAGGGCAGGCACAGGGGCCTGCCCCTACGGGATATTGCCGAATACATTGGGCCTGATTTTCCGGAGGTTCGAATCGTTTTGCACATTCCACCAATATTTCGCATATATCACAGAGCGGGGAACCATCCCCGAAAATCAAGAACTTTGTTCTATTTTGGTTACACTCATTCTTTATCTAAAAATTGTCATTTTTTTTGTATTACACCCAATGAAAATTGCTGATGTTTTTCCGCCGCGTAGCGGCTTCGTCCAACAAAAGGAGTAACATATATGAAAGACGAAAAGGGATTATATTATCATCCTTTCCCTCAAAATAAAAAAATCCGTATGTATGTGAGTGGATCAGAAAGCGATATATATTTCAGGCTCTGGAATTCAGACGACCCTGATCTCTGGATAGATCATAAATGGGTACCTTATGATGCGATTCAACAGGCTACAGGCATGTATAAAGGGAAAGATTTTGATCCAAACAGTGCTTACGATATAGAAATAGCAAAAGAACTGATTAAGGGAAATACGGATTCGTAAATTCTATCCAGAAGTCAGAAACTTTTTTTGTCAGTTTGAAATATATTTCAAAGAAAATATGGATATGAAATCCAGTACCAAATGACAGGAGGAAAAAGTGAAAGATAGGCTAAGGAACGTGGACGAAATAACTTCCTCAAGTAGGCGCACAGCTTCAGGCCGCCTTTGTTTGATCCCAGATCACAAAAATATTGAAATAGGTAAGCTATTCCTTCAACTTTTGTGATCTGAGATCAAACAAATTCGACCCAAATCTGTGCGCCTACTTGAGGAAGTTATTTCGTCCACGTTCCTAAGAGGCGTTTTTATCCAGAGGGATAAGAAAGAACAGCGCGATTTATTGAATGTATCGGCATAAGGGCTCGGTCAAAAATAAATTTAAAAAGGATGTTTTAGGGGTGATCGTATGAAAATATTTGTGTCCGGGTCCCTGGCTTATGACCGCATAATGGACTTTCCTGGAAAATTTGAAGATCATATCTTACCTGAAAAAATACATATTCTCAATGTCTGCTTTATGGTTAACAGCCTTACCGAAAAATTTGGAGGCACAGCTGGAAATATTGCTTACAGCCTTTCTTTATTAGGAGAAAAACCGCTGATTTTGGCGACTGCCGGCAAAGATTTTGACAGCTATGAAACATGGCTGCATCAATTTAACCTGCCGTTAACCGGCATTCGGAAAATTCCGGAAGAATTCACCGCAGGTGCTTATATTACCACAGACAAAGCAGATAATCAGATTACGGGTTTTAACCCAGGAGCAATGAAATATCCCTCGCTCTATAAATTTGACGGAGTTGATCGGAAGGAGGCAATAGCAATTATAGCTCCGGGTAATATCAAAGATATGATAAACTACGGCCGGATCTACAAGGAACACCGTATTCCATATATTTTTGATCCAGGCCAGTCTATCACGGCGTTGTCAGGGGGTCAGATGACAGAGATAATTACCGATTCCGAAATGTTGATATCAAATGACTATGAGCTGGAAATGATAAAGAAAGCTACTAAATTGGAAAAGCCGGATCTTATTAAGATGACAAAAAGTATTATAACAACTTTTGGCGAAGAGGGCTCTATAGTCTGTTATCAGAGGCAGGAAACAAAAATACCGTCAGCAAAAGCTGCTGTTGTATTTGATCCGACAGGCGCGGGCGATGCCTTTCGTGCAGGAATGATTAAAGGTATGGTAATGGGGAAAAATCTGATTACTTCTGCAAAAATGGGTGCTGTTTGCGCCAGTTTTTCAGTTGAGCACCACGGTACCCAGGAACATAAGTTTACTCAGGAAGATTTTTGGAACCGTTATAAAGACAATTTTTCAATAAGCTCATAGCTACGGCTCCCCAACCCAATGCTTTCAGCATATTCAAGCTGTATTGACCAGTCCACTTTTGGGTGTATTCCCCTGAACTTATCTTCTCCGGGTTTAGTATTTTTCTTAAGGCGCGATCCAGGGAGCGCCTGCTCATTGTTAACAAGATCTACAGAGGCCTGATCAATAGCAACCGGGTCTTTTGAAGCAACTATACCTATATTTCTTACAATAGGTGCATCATTATGTGGCAGACAGTCACATTCGGGTGAAACATCGGTAATAAAATTCAAAAACAATGTTCTGCCCTTTTTATTTTTTAAAACACCCATCATGTATTCAACTATATTTTCAAGAAAAACGGGTATATCCTGATTCCATTGAATCTGTATTGCATTGTTGGAACAAATAATGATGCATTCTCCACAGCCCATACACTTTTCAGGATCAATAGTTGCCTTATCTTTTATCAGCCTTATGGCTTTTCTGGCGCAATGACTCACGCATTCACCACAGCCGACACATTTTTTTCTTTTAACTTTAGGGCTCACTGTTGAATGTTGAGCCAGCTTTCCCCTTCTTGATGCGCACCCCATGCCAATATTTTTAATTGTCCCGCCAAAACCTGACAGTTCATGTCCTTTAAAATGTGCCACTGATAATAGCGAATCCGCCCGTATAATCTCAGATCCAATATATACTCTTTTAAAGCGCTTCTGGTTTATAACCACGGAAGTCTCACTGCGCCCCCTCAGCCCATCCGCTATGATAATCGGAGCATCAACCACTGAATAAGCAAATCCGTTTTGAATAGCAGTTATATGATGATGCGGAGCATCACTTCGTGTGCCGGCATACAGGGTATTACAATCTGTCAGGAATGGAAAACTTCCTGTTTCTTTTATTTTTTCAATAATTTTCCTTATAAATACAGGCCGTATAAAAGCAGTATTCCCCTGCTCCCCAAAATGCATTTTAACAGCAACCAGATCTCTTTTTTTGACTGCTGAACCAAGGCCAGAGGTGTCAAGAAGCCTTCCAATCTTCAAAAGAAGGTTTTCCTTGTATGTGGCTTTTAAATCAATAAAATAGACTTTACTTTTCATAACATCCACCTGTTTTTTTGACATAGAATATGCATATCATTTCTTAAATAGCTATTGCAACTTGTAAAACAACATTTTTTCAAATAGTGTCTGAACAAAAAGTCCGGTTTTTGGCAGGTTGGGTTGAGCGAATATAAAACAATTACTAAGGAACGTGGACGAATTAATTTCCACAAGTAGGCGCACAGATTTGGGTCAGATTTGTTCGATTTCAGGTCACAAAAGTTGATGGAATAGCAAGCTGTTTCAATATTTTTGTGATTTGAGATCGGGCAAAAATGGCCTGAAGCTGTGATGCATAGTTGTGGAAGTTATTTCGTCCACGTTCCTAAGGTCTGGAGGAAAAATGGACTTGTCTGATAGAATAGATGTTCTGGACCAAATTTACAAAATTTATGACTTATTTACCGACAGTCTTGAACTGGCATGTCAAAAATATTGTTCTACTTGCTGCACGCGCAATGTGACTATGACAACGCTTGAAGGTTATAAGATAGCCGATCACTTGATTGAAAATGGGAAATCAGAATTATTCAAAAAAATTAAGAACGAATCTTACAAAAAACGTTTTCAGCCAATAATAACTACAAACAAAATAGCTGATCTTTGTATTCAGGGAAAGGAGATTCCGGCCGAAGAAATAGACAGCTCATGGGGAAAATGTCCGTTATTAATGAATGATGAATGCCCAATTTATACGGCCAGACCGTTTAGTTGCAGATGTATGGTCTCAAAAATGAAGTGCGTTGACAAAGCTGAAATGGATGAATTTGTTCTGACTGTAAATAATGTTTTTTTACAGTATATAGAACATATTGATCAGCAGGATTTTTCAGGAAATTTTACAGATATTTTGCTTTTTATGGAATCAGAAGATAATCGTAAAAGTTACGCTATGAAAAACCTGACAAATCCTGGAGAAGGACTTATAAAAAACTTGCCAATGACGCTATTGCTTGTACCGCCCGAACACAAAATTAAAATCAAGCCAATCATCAACTCCCTTCAACCTATGTTCAAACAATAAAAGTACAGCGGCAGAAAAAATAAAGGAACGGGGACGAAATAATTTCCTCAAGTAGGCGCATAGATTTGGGTCAAATTTGTTCGATCTCAAATCACAAAAGTTGATGGAATAACCTATCTGTTTTGATATTTTTGGGATTTGAGATCGGGCAAAGGTGGCCTGAAGCTCTGACGCATAGTTGGGGAAGTTATTTCGTCCCCGTTTCAAAGGTCGATTTATAGAGGTGTTTAATGTGATCCAAAAACCTCTATAAAACGATAAAAAACGTTGTATAGAGTAAAATTATGCGATATACACCTCTCTATAAAGCTTCAAAAATCATTTTGTAGAGTAAAATTATGTTTTATGGACGAAGAGATGAACTAAGAAAACTCAATGGGCTTATGGGAAAAAAGACAGCGAGTTTGGTGGTTGTAAGTGGGCGGCGGCGGATAGGGAAAAGGATCCTGATCCAGGAATTCAGTAAAAAATTTGATTTTTTTTGTGAGATTCAGGGTCTTGCACCAAGAAATTTTATCATAGATGCAGATCAGCGTAAAAATTTCAGTGAACAGATGAAAAACATTTTTGATATTCCAGCACTGCCGCTGGAAAGTTGGAATGATGCGTTTTCACATCTTTCAAGCCATACACGAACAGGAAAAACCTTAATACTTCTTGATGAAATTTCATGGATGGCAAGCAAGGATTCAGATTTTCCAGGAAAACTAAAAATTGCATGGGACACAAGGTTTAAAAAAAATGACCGTCTTGTTTTGGTATTGTGCGGGTCTGCCTCATCATGGATTGATAAAAATATCTTAAAGGATACGGATTTTGTAGGACGGATTTCTCTTGAAATAAATCTTGAAGAGCTGCCTTTAGCTGATTGTAACAAATTCTGGCAGAGAAAAAAAAATCTGATTTCATCCATGGAAAAATTGAAGCTTCTTTCAGTAACTGGAGGAGTTCCTAAATATTTGGAAGAAATAAATATCAATGAGAGCGCTGAAGAAAATATCAAAAAAATGTGTTTTGATAAAGGAGGTATCCTTGTTAAAGAGTTTGAAAAAATATTCAATGATATTTTTAATAAACGGGCTAAAATATATAAGGAGATCGTAAAAGCTCTCTCAAAACAAAATTGTTCATTTAGTGAAATTGCAAAGCTTACAGGAAGACCGCGAAACGGTGATATAAGTGAATATATGCACGATCTGGAAGTATCAGGCTTTATCAAAAGAGATTATGCATATAATTTTAAAGGCAAACAATCCAGGCTGAGTAAATACAGAATAAAGGATAATTATCTAAGGTTTTATTTGAAATATATTGATCCCGTTAAAGCTAAAATAGAACAAGGATTGTTTCAATATACCGGAATCGAAAATCTACCTGGCTGGAATAGTATAATAGCTTTGCAGTTTGAAAATCTTGTTATGCATAAGATACCTGTGTGAAATTAAATTTCAGAAAAAAATAAACCGTAATGTGATCAATGAAATTAATAAGAAAATTGCAACATTAAAAAGACCTAAAAATATTTCCATTCGCCCTGTATTGATTTATGAAGGTGAAATAAGCGATTCTGTTGTAAAAAGTGATTTTTTTGATAAAATTATTCACTTTGGGAACTTGCTGACAGCAGGTTCATGAAGGCAAAGAAGTCTGGCAGCGTTGTTACCGGAAATGCTTTCTATTTCATCCTTTGAAAGGCCGGCCTTCTCGAACTCCTTGAAATATTTAGCCGGCTTTAAAAGCGGAAAGTCGCTGCCAAAAAGAATTTTGTTCTTTCCAATAATCTGAATCGCTATTTGATATATTTGAGGATAATACAGAAAAGGAGATGCGGCTGTATCAAAATAAACATTGTTCAAGTACTCTCCGACTTCCTTTTTCAGGAGATTGAAAAAAAACATCCCTCCGCCCCAGTGCGCAAGAACAATTTTGTTATTTGAAAACTTTTTGACAAGACTATAGATCTGCTCAAGCGTATTTGGAGTCTTGCCTGGATAAAAATGACCGACAGGCTCGTTTGTGTGGATCAGAACAGGAAGGTTTTTATCTTCGCATATTTCCATAAGAGGCTTAAGCTTTTCCTGTGAAGCCTCATCAATCCCTGATTGATAGAATGCAATTTCGCCAATGCCTGAAAGCCCGCCTTCAAGACATCTAACAACTTCAGGCACCGCATCTTTATTAAAAGGATCAACACAGCAGAAACCTGCTAAACGCTTCGGGAATCTATCTACAGCTTCCAGAATATAATCGTTGTGTTTTTTAGATAAATCCGAATTTCTCCATGGAAATCCAAAAACTACCGATTTATCAACACCTTCAATATCCATCGAATCTACTATATCTTTTATACCGGCGACTTTTGATTTAGGAGAGCTGTACAAAAGCTTGAAAGCAGGTTCATCCGGAAAATATTTTTCCCTGTTTTCTCTTATTTTCTCCGGGAAAATATGAGTATGGAAATCTATAATCATAATTGCTGTGGATTAACTGTATATCTTCCCAGCCAGATATATATTGTATTATGTTGTATAGGAAATTATAAAATAGAATTCCCTTTAAAGTGAGTGAATATAAACGTTCACTCTGTTATTTTAATCCGCCTAAAGGGCGTTTTGTTCTGGGGATATTACTAGATAAAACATATTTTGTTTATCGATTCAATCGAATCATGATTTCAGAAAAAACCTGTATCGCCGATCTAAAGCCTGTACGAGTATGCTCTACCACTGGCCTGAAATTATTGAAAGCAGGCAAATTATATATTCATAGAGGATGAAGAAAAAGGTCTAAAGACTACCTTTTCAATTATCGAATATAGCTCCTTGGGCTTGAATGGTTTGGACATATAGTCATCCATTCCCGCCGCAAGACATTCTTCCCGATCCCCCTTCATGGCATGGGCAGTCATGGCCACAATGGAAATATGTCTGCCACGCTCCGTTTCCTTCTCCCGAATCAATCGTGTGGCCTCGAGGCCGTCCATTTCCGGCATCTGCACGTCCATCAGGATCAGGTCAAAATGCTCTTCCTCAAACGCATCCACCGCCTCCCTGCCGTTTGAAGCCACAACAACCCGATAACCCCTTTTCTCTAATAGCTTCACGGCCAGCTTCTGATTAATGATATTGTCCTCGGCCAAAAGGATGCTAAGCCTCCTGCGGGCCTCCCGAATAAGGTGACGAGTAATCACCGGATCCCCCTCACGAGAGGGCTGCCCCAAGGCCATCGTAATGACATCCAAAAGCTCTGTTTGCTTCACGGGCTTGACCAGATAGCCTGATATCCCCAGCTCCTTACAACGCCTTGTTTCCCCTTTCTGCCCCACAGAGGTAAGCAGGATCATTTCCGCATCAGCCCTAAAAGGACTCGCCTTGATCCTCTCTGCCACTTCAAATCCGTCCAAGCCCGGCATTTGCAAATCCAACAAAACTAGTTGATAGGGGGCGCCCGCCTTAAACGCCTTCTCTATCGTAGCAAGAGCATCCTTGCCATCTACAGCTTCTACAGGCACAAGACCCCAGGAGGATGTCATCTCCCTGACAACCATTCGGTTGGTGGCATTGTCATCCACAATAAGAACATTCACGCCCGAAATGTCCACCCTCTGAATACGCGCCACTTCCTTTGACTCTTCACTGCCCAACTCAAAACGTGCCGTAAAATGAAAAGTGCTCCCCTTGCCTACCTCGCTCTCCACCCAGATGTGTCCCCCCATCATCTCCACAAACCGTCTGGATATATCCAGGCCTAACCCTGTGCCTCCGTACTTTCTGGTTGTGGAACCATCTGCCTGGGTAAAACTCTTAAAGATTATCTCCTTTTTGTCAGGAGGAACGCCGATGCCCGTGTCCAAAACCATAAAATGCAAAAGAACAGAAGATTCCT
This sequence comes from Desulfobacteraceae bacterium, assembly GCA_014237365.1. Lineage (GTDB taxonomy): Bacteria > Desulfobacterota > Desulfobacteria > Desulfobacterales > ETH-SRB1 > B13-G4. Next base: position 7,893 of record JABZFQ010000324.1, read on the forward strand.
CCTCCTTTTCAGTTTCTACCCGGATGACCACCTCTCCCGTGTCCGTAAATTTAATGGCATTCCCCCCCAGGTTAATGATAATCTGCCGCAATCGAAGAGGATCCCCCACCAAAGCTGTGAGTACGTCCTGTTTTACATGACAGGTCAGCTCCAATCCCTTATTATATGCCTTCACTGCCAGCACATCAGCAGCAGTCTCCAATGTGCTACGCAGGTCAAATGCAATCTCCTCCAGATCGATCTGGCCGGCCTCAATCTTGGAAAGATCCAGGATACTGTCCAGAAGGGCAAGAAGGGAATCTGCAGAGGTCTTCACTGTCTCCAAGTATTCCCTCTGCTCTTTGGTCAGATCCGTGGTCAGGGCCAGGTCAGTCATCCCGATGACCCCATTCATGGGTGTGCGGATCTCATGACTCATATTGGCAAGAAATTCGCTCTTCAGCCTACTGGCCTCCAGTGCAGCCCTTTTCTCGTTTTCGAGCTGAAGTTGTCTTACACAAAGACTATCGGCCATTTTGTTAAAGCCGTCGATCAGTTTTCCCACTTCATCCTTTTGCCGGATTGTCACGCGATGGCTTAGCTTCCCTTCCCCCATGGCATCCATAGCCGTGACAACAGCCTTAACAGGACCAACTATTCTCCTGGATAAAAAAAGGGTCAGGAGGATGGCAAACAACATGCCAGCGGCAGATATCAAAAGCATCCTGTTTCTGGTCGCGCTTCTCATCAGCTCCATTCTCTCCAAATTAGAGGCAACCCCTAAGAGTCCAATATTTTCATTGTTGATATTTTTTATTCTTTTAAAAGCAAAGAGGTATCTATTACCCAGTAGTTCCATCTGTCTTATTTTAGAGATGTTTCCACCGTCCAGGCCTAAAAGAAGGTCTTTACCGACCAGGGAAAGTCCCTCCTTAACGAAAAAAGTGGATGATATAAGCTTATCTCTCATCAGTATAAGGCATTCCATTCCACCAGTCATCTTTTTCATATTCTCTATAATGTTTGTATTGTTATTTAGCAAATAACCTGCCAGCACAGCACCAATAAGCTTATTTCTGAGAAAAATAGGGGCTCCTGCTTCAATCATAAGTGCAGAATCGCCGGATGCGACAAGAGAATCATCATTAGAAGTCTCCCCAAACAGGCCGGAATCCGGCTCTATTTCTGTGGATATTACCGATTCCCCTCTAAGAGCTCTTTTTACAAGATTATGGGTAGAGATGTCCGGACCAGAAAAATCCAAGTCGCCTCCCTGGCATATGATTTGTCCCTTGTCATCGGTTATGATTAAAATGGTGAGATTATGCTCTTTGAACAGACGTGATATGTATTCGGCGAGTTGGGCCTTTATACCCAAATCCAGGGTAACTTTACATGTATTATCAACAGATATGCCATGGGCGATAGTTTGCAATCTTTGTTTATGATTTTCATATATTAGAGAAGACGTCGTAAGATTGGAACGGAGCTCGTTTTGCTTCACCTCTCTGATGTATCTATCAAAGGATTCAATGGCATAGAAAGTGGCGATGGTCATGGGAAAGAACAATATCAATAGACCGGCCAAGATGAGCTTTGACCTCAATGTATAAAAAATAGGTTTCTTCATACTAATCCCCTTGCCTGTCTGTGAATGGAAAACGGAGAACAGTGAATGGGCACCAACTATTTCAAGAGGATTTCCTTATATACAAAATCGGCAGCTCCAAGGATTTCAAACGGGATATTGATCCCAAGCTCTTTTGCTCTGGCCAGATTAAAGACAATAGCGTACTTGTTTGCATCTTCAATGGGGAGATCTCCGGCTCTTGACCCTTTTATGATCTTAACCGCCATGGACCCTGCTTGATGTCCCATGGCCTTGAAATCCACGGCCGCCCCTCCGAAGAGCCCGAGTTTGGCGAAAAAATAGTTTAACGCCATGCCCGGTTTCTTGCAGTTTTTGATGGTCCACCTGAAAATATCAGGCGCTGCATATGTCTTGCCCTCAGCAGTCTTGAGTGACAAGGCTACGGGATAGATTGCGCCAATATCATGGTTCTCATTTACGCGGGAGATGATTTTCTTGTACTCGGCAAAATCTTTTACTCTCGCGAGTTCAAAAGCTACAGGAAGGATCTCCTCCCTACTCTCCTTTTCAAGCTGTTTTGTTATAGCATTACCAGTCGGTGAATAATCCGTAATAGCCAGGATCTTCTTGAGACCCGGCAGCACCCCTTTTATAACATGCAGAGACCTGATCAGGTGTAATTTTTCATAGACACCGGTGACATTCGCCCCTGGTTTGCTGCGGCTGTCCATGAAATATTTCTTCATATTGTAGTCTTCGGGCTGGCCGTTCATCCCGGAAAAAACTACCTGTATATCATCGGTTCCTGCCAGCGGCAGCAAAACTGTTTTGGCTGCATTGTCATCAATGGTGATGACCAGATCGGGCTTGAATATTTTGACTTTTTCTAAAGCCAACCTGCCTCTTTCTTCAATTTCAGAAGGTGTGGTGTAGGTTTTTTTGGTATCCATGTAGAAATAGTCAAACTCAACATCCTTGCCTATTTGCAGGTCAGATTCGGAAAAGGCATTAACAACACCATCTGCCTGAGGCTGACCGCAAACATGGCCTTTTTCATAACTGTGGACGATGAAAACCTTCTTGGGGGTAGCTCCCAAAGCGACCGCGTTACAAAATAAGAGGGCTAAAAAAATAATCGGGCAGTGAACATACATTCTATTCTTCATAACTGTGTCCTTTCTCATTCACCTTTTCTATTGAAAGATTTGCCTGAAATCTTGCTTAGGAACGTGGACGAAATAACTTCCCCAACTATGCATCACAGATTCAGGCCACCTTTGCCCGATCTCAAATCTCAAAAGTATCAAAATAGCTCGCTATTCCATCAACGTTTGTGATCTGAGATCAAAAAAATTTGACCCAAATCTATGCGCCTACTTGAGGAAGTTAATTCGTCCACGTTCCTTATCTTCCAGATAACTACCTACAATTTCAAAATTTTTGCCCATAACGAGATTGAAGGCTCTCAATTCAATCCTTCCATCTGCATGCTCTATAAGGAATAATGCCTGGACTATTCCTGCATACATATGTGATCGGATAAAAATACTTTTTATATTGAATCGAACATTGCTACTATTTCTAATGACGTGAGTCTATGTTTTTAGATTATCAATAAAGTTTTGGAGAAATTACTTTCTTCAAAATGGTCTTTTGCCAAGTCATGAGCTATTAGAGAAAAAACGAAAGCTATTCGTTGAGCCGTAACGGATGTCAATTCGAGCTTCGCAGATACGACAGCATACTCAATTATTATTGAATTTGCAACAAGAGAAGCGAGGATCAAGTTATAAGCAGTAACCGGAGAGCTTCAGGGCTTCAGGGACGTTATGTTGCCAGTTTTAGTTATGTTGTGAGTTTTGAATATACTTCCCTTTAAATATCAAAAATATATTTTTTTTGAATTTGATTCTTATACTTGAGTTGTCATCAGAATACAAAAGAAATTGCATGACAATTAGTAAGAACAATTAGCCGCCCAGCTTTACCGCAGGTCTGTATCAAGAGACGATAATTGAAATAATAGAGTTGTTGCTCAATAAGGTTTTTATGCAATATATTAAGGGAAAAGCTCATATAGTTTGCAGCGAGAATTTCCACAATTGCAAAAAAGGTATTGGGGTCGTCATTTATGGGCACGTGGATATTTTAGTTCCACAGTGGGTGCTGTAACCGAGGCTCAAATTAAGCAATACATCGAAAATCAGTCTGATGAAGCTGGTTCTTTCAAAGTATGGGATGAACCGGAAGAGGAAGAATCTGACGACTCAAGCTTCCAGTCGGATTTATCCTAATAGTTTAGATGGCTTTAGCCTTAACGGGCGTTTACGCCCAAAACAAACTACCGGCCTTTAGCCGGTAAGTCATTGACTAAACATAACACTACAAATTGTATTTATTGCTTATTGGGCAACAACTCTAATAAATAATAGGAAAGAAATTGCTCTACAAGAATTAATCGAAGAATCAAAAATAGCAAAAGGAAAATGTATGAAATGTTTAAAGGATTTGTTAGAAAGAAAAATGATTAGAAAAAAAGTAGTTAAAAATAGAAATTATTATTCAACAAGAATCGGTGTCAAAGCTTGAATTGAGAATAAGGGAGGTTGAATTCACAATTTGAGCTTTGACACATAGTCACTTAAAATCAACAGGCTAAATCGGCAACGATCAAGGAGATTATCATGTTTTTCGATAAATCAGGAGAAAATAATACCGAACAGACTCTCAATCTCGCATTTGAGAGGGGAAAAGAATTAGGTTTAAATGAAGTTGTTTTAGCTTCTACAAAAGGAGATACAGCATACAAAGCCCTGGAAATTTTCAGCGGTTTTCGCATTACTGCTGTAACATACCACTGCGGCTTCAAGGAGCCCTTCAAAAAAATGATGTCGGATGACGTTAAAAATGATCTTAAAGAAAAAGGCGTAGTTGTAATATCGGCAACACATGCTCTTTCCGGCGTTGAACGGTCTATAACAAAAAAATATACAGGTATATATCCGGTGCTGCTTATAGCAGATACTTTAAGACTCTTCGGGCAGGGAACCAAAGTCGCTGTAGAGGTATCAATAATGGCGGCTGACGCCGGCGCGCTTACAGGTAATGATATCATCTCAATAGGCGGGACAGCCAGAGGCGCTGATGCAGCGCTGGTTATAAAGCCCGCAAATCAATCTGATCTTTTTGATCTGCGTATTCGGGAAATTATATGTAAGCCCAGACAGTTTTAGCCCGTATTTCTCATGAACAACTCATAAAAAAATGAAACGCTCTCCTCGAAAATCATCAATTGATTTTGACCTCCGACAACTGGAAATATTCTGCAAGGTGGTCGAGCATAAAAGTTTTTCAAAAGCTGCTTCTGCTGTTTTTCTTGCACAGGCTTCAGTCAGTGAAAGAATATCAAATCT
>JABZFQ010000323.1 GCA_014237365.1 Desulfobacteraceae bacterium
CATTTTGCCATGAAGGAGAAGGGCACCGGATGCCAGTAAGCTGCTTTATGATAGCATCTATCTTTACGCCTGATCGTAATGCAAGAGAAATCATGCGGCCAGCGGCTTCTATCTGGGATGATGCGCAACCGCCGGTTTTTCCCATCTGAGCAAAAACCTCACACATTCCTTTCTGATCGGAGTTGATGGTAACATAAAGCCTTCCGCAGCCCGTGCTTATTCTTTCTGTAACACCATATGTACGTTCAGGTCTGGGCCTGGGGGCAATCACAGAAAAAACATCTTTTCCATTGCCGATGCTCATAGCCTGATTTCCGCGGCTTCCGTCTCTATAAATGGTTACGCCTTTACAACCGCTTTTGTAAGCAAGACTATAAACTTTTTCCACATTATTTATTTTGGCTTTGGCAGGAAAATTCACCGTTTTTGAAACAGCATTATCCGTATATTTCTGAAAAGCAACCTGCATCTTTATATGCCACTCAGGAGAAATATCATGGGATGTTCTAAATAATCTTTTTATATGATCAGGAACTGCATCTATTTGTTGAACAGAACCGGTTTTTGCTATTTTTACAGCAAGCTCCTTGCTGTAAAATCCTTCATCTCTGGCCTTTTTAATAAATATTGGGTGCATCTCGGGAAGTGATTTTCCATTCAGCACTCGCCTTGTATATGCTACTGCAAAAACAGGCTCAATGCCGCTGGAGGTGCCTGCAATAATACTTATTGAGCCTGTTGGTGCAATGGTTGTTGTTGTAGCATTTCTCATATATAGAGTTGAAGGGTTATCAAAAGCGATTCCTTTGTAATAAGGAAAATTTCCACGCTTTTTAGCTAGTGCCACTGAAGCCAATCTTGATTCCTGTGATATAAAAGACATAATATCTTCGGCCTGTAAAACTGCCTCATCTGAATCATATGGTATGCCCAGTTTTATCAACATGTCGGCAAACCCCATCACACCAAGCCCGATCTTTCTTGTACTTTTGCTCATTTTCTCGATGCGTGAAAGAGGATATTTATTTACCTCTATGACATTATCAAGAAAATGAACTGCTAAATGAACTGTTTTTTTAAGCCGCTTCTTATTAACGGTATTTTCGGTTACCATATTTGAAAGATTAATTGAGCCCAGTGTACATGACTCGTAAGGCAAAAGGGGCTGTTCCCCGCAAGGATTTGTCGCCTCAATTTCTCCCAGAAAAGGAGTGGGATTGTTTTCATTTATACGATCAATAAATATTATTCCCGGCTCTCCTGTTTGCCATGCTGCACCAACTATCATATCAAATATATACCTGGCGGAAATGCGCTTAACAACCTGGCCTGTCCGCGGATTGACAAGATCATACTCCGAATCTTTTTCAAATGAATCCATGAATGTCCTGGTTAAAGCAACTGATATATTAAAATTGTTTAATCTGGCTGGATCGTTTTTTGATTCAATAAAGGCTTCTATGTCTGGGTGGTCAACTCTAAGAACACCCATATTAGCCCCTCTTCGGGTACCACCCTGCTTGACGGTCTCGGTTGCAACATCAAAAACATTCATAAATGAAATGGGACCGCTTGAAATTCCTGCTGTAGACAAAACAACATCTTTTTCCGGACGGAGACGAGAAAATGAGAAGCCGGTACCACCCCCACTTTTATGAATCATGGCAGTATGTTTCAATGTTTCAAAAACGCTCTCAATTGAATCTTCCAAAGGAAGAACAAAACAAGCGGCCAATTGTCCGAGGCGCCTTCCTGCATTCATAAGAGTTGGAGAGTTGGGTATAAACCAGAGACTGGTCAATAACTGCATAAAATTTTTCTCGGTCTTATTAACGTCGGCTTTAGAATCAAACATCTTATCTGCAGCGGCAATGCTCTTCGCTACCCTTGCAAACAACTCCTCTGGTGTCTCAACAACATTTCCATTGCTGTCTTTTTTCAGATACCTCTTTTCCAATACAAACATTGCATTTTTTGAGAGAGAGATAGTCATTATTATTCCCCGCAATAAAAATTTAAGGGCTATTCATCGGCAGAAGTAATGCAACCAAACTTCTCTTTTAATTTCAGGCTTACTAACGGAGGCACCATGCCATTGATGTTGCCGCCAAAACTTGCGGCTTCTTTTATTATGGATGAGCTTGTAAAAATCCATCTGAAGCCGGTCATAAGGAAAACAGTTTGAATTTCCCTGTTAAGCTTGCGGTTCATCAGAGCCAGTTGAAACTCATATTCAAATTCAGATACAGCTCGCATTCCGCGCAAAATTGTACCTGCGTTTCTCTTTTTTGCATAATCGACAAGGAGCCCTTCAAAAACATCTATTTCAACGTTAGAATATTTGTTTAAACTTGTTTCTATCATTTCCTTCCGCTCTTCAACAGTAAACAGAGCTTCTTTTGCCGGATTACGCAATATTGCTACAATAATTTTGTCAAAAATCTTAAGACCTCTTTCTACAATATCTACATGACCGTTTGTAACAGGGTCAAATGAACCAGGATATATGGCTGTTCTTTCCATTGATTTTCAATCCTTTGGTTTAACTAAGTTAGGAACGTGGACGAAATAACTTCCCCAACTATGCATCACAGCTTCAGGCCGCCTTTATTTGATCTCAAATCCCAAAAATATTGAAATAGATAAGCTATTCCATCAACTTTTGTGATCTGAGATCGCACAAATTCGACCCAAATCTGTGCGCCTACTTGGGGAAGTTATTTCGTCCACGTTCCTTAATAAATGAAATGAGTTTTTTCCCATATTTTCTTTGATCTACAAGTTCAAACGGCTTGCAAATTGCCGGAACAGGCTCAAAGGGAGTATGCTCAACGATAATACAGGCATCATTTCCAAGAGACCCGCTGTTATAAAGATTAATCAGGGTCGGTTTTATCAGGCCATTGTTATAAGGAGGATCCATAAAAACAAGATTAAATTGTGAATCAACTGACTTTATGCACTTCAAATTTTTAACTATATTCCATCTGATAATTTGGGATCTGCTATCAACTGCACATGATTGTATATTACGTTCAACTACTGATAAGGCTTTCTTATTATTATCTATAAATACTGCGGAGTTTGCCCCGCGACTCAATGCTTCAATACCGAGCGCTCCGGTTCCGGCAAATAGTTCAAGAACAACCGCCTCTTTAACCAGGTAAGAAAGTATGTCAAATATTGACTCACGCAACCGGTCGGCCGTTGGCCTTATTAAAGTTCCGGGTATCGTATAAAGCTTCTTTCCTCTTAACTCACCACCTATTATCCTCAAGCCCATATCTTTAATTTACTATATAATGCCCTTTAATCCAACAAAAAACTACTTAGGAACGTGGACGAATTAACTTCCCCGTTCTTAATTTCTTAGGCTAACAACTCTGTTTTCGATTTCATCCCTGATATTACGCATAAAATCAATTGGTTTTCCTGCCGGATCAGGCAGATTCCAGTTCTCTGTCTTAACATCAGGCAAAAAAGGACATTCCTCACCGCAACCCATAGTAATAATAATATCCGGCTTAACTTCCGCAACTGCTTCTTTAATTGATTTAGGTTTACGAAAGGCCATATCCAGCCCCTTTTCGCTCATTGCTTCGACCATTAATGGATTAATTTTTTCGGCAGGACTGCTTCCTCCGCTTATAACTTCAAATTTATCTCCTGCAAGGTGCTGGGCAAAAGCGCCGGCTATCTGGCTGCGGCATGCATTTTCCCGGCAGGCAAATAGAATTTTTTTTCTTCCGAGAAACGGTTTTATAAGATGGCTTGCTTTTTCTTTTACATCATTTAGGACAGAAGGATGTTTTTCCATATCTCCTGAATTTTCAATCTGTTTGTATGTCAGGCTTCCTTCCAGGCTTGTTCCGACTGCATCAAAAAAATATTTAATCGTAAGATGAAGTCCTTTAAATAGATTTTTTCCTTTTGTTGCTCCAAGGGAAAGAAGAAATCCGCGCCGCCATTTTTGGTTTGGGTCATTCAACTTTAATCTGTATTTTCTTGCCCATAAAGCCTGGCTTCTATCAATTAGAGCTTTTAGCTGAGCGGGGACGCTGTAAAAAAATATGGGTGTGGCGGCAACAATAATATCAGCCTGTCGAAGCAGCGGATAAATTTCATGCTTCATATCATCATCAATTGGACAAAATCCTTTTTTTTCACAGAGGGAATATTCTTTACAAGGGATAATATTTTTCTTATCCGCTTCAATAATTTTTATTTGCGCCCCTGATTTTTTCAATTCATTCATAAAAACTGAAAGCAGATAACTTGTATTGCCGTTTTTTCGAGGGCTTCCCTGTAATCCAAGTGCCAGCATGATGCATAGCTCCTTTTATCAGCCAATTCTGTTGTCTTTAGGAACGTGGACGAAATAACTTCCCCAATTAGGCATCACAGCTTCAGGCCGCCTTTGTCCGGTCTCAAATCACAAACATATTGAAATAGGTAAGCTATTCCTTCAACTTTTGTGATCTGAGATCGAACAAATTCGACCCAAATCTGTGCGCCTATTTGCGGAAGTTAATTCGTCCACGTTCCTTACCTTCAAATTTGCAATCAGGCGTGTAACAGGTGGTGTCCAAAAATTCGCATTTCTTTTTGCATGAAGGGCATTGTTCGGGTGGAGTTTCAGCTTCTAATGAATATCCACAATTATTGCATTTCCAGCTTGGCATGGCGATTACCTCATCAGTAAACCTTATAATATAGGAGTTTCCATTTTTAGTCAATCTTATTAATAGATTATAAACCATCAGCACAATGTAGGGGCGAATCTTGTATTCGCCCTAATCAGGGCGATCACAAGGATCGCCCCTACGAAACAACAATACAATTACAGCCTAAAAGTCCGCCCAAAGGGCGCTGATTTAATAAAACAGATTTGGAGTTTTAGATAGAGCCAGGATAACAAATTTTATTTGCATATATATTGCTTTTGGCTTAGTATTTTTCAGCGAAAATATTCAAAGGAACGGGGACGAAATAACTTCCTCAACTAGGCGCATAGATTTGGGTCAAATTTGTCCGATCTCAGATCACAAAAGTTGATGGAATAGCTTACCTATTTCAATATTTTTGGGATTTGAGATCGAACAAAGGCGGCCTGAAGCTGTGATGGCATAGTTGTGGAGTTGTTTCGTCCACGTTCCTTATAGCCTGTTATTCACCACGAAACACACGAAGAACGCGAAGTAGATCTTGTTGTTTTCTTATTTCTTCGTGATCTTCGTGTGCTTCGTGGTATTCCATTTCTTTTGATTCGCAAAAATTATTACATAATTAGAATTGCTGTGAAACTATGACTATGTCAACAAGAAGGATTAAATCAGAAATTAATGATAGTTGTCAGGCTACCTCAAGTTTTTTTGTCGAGAATATAAAATTACTTGCAAAAAAAATGTTTGATGGCGCAAATGGCAGCCACGACTGGGATCATACCAAGCGGGTATGTATGTTAAGTAAGCATATTGGAGCAGCAGAAAGAGCTGACATGGATATATTGCTTATTGCAACCTATTTGCATGATATTGGAAGATGTTTTCAGGATGAATCCGCTGGTGCAGTTTGCCATGCTGAAAAAGGCGCGCAGATGGCATGGCCTATTATAAAGGATCTTCCCCTTTCAGAAAGCCGAAAGGAAAATGTTATTCATTGTATAAGATCCCATAGATTCCGTGGCAATTATGCGCCAAAGACACTGGAAGCAAAGGTATTATTTGATGCAGACAAGCTTGATGCAATTGGCGCTGTCGGTGTGGCAAGAGTATTTTTATTTGCAGGTGAGATTGGTGCAAGGCTTCATAGCCCCGAGATCAGCGTAGAAGATTCCAGGCCTTACTCAAAAGATGATACTGGTTATAGAGAATTTATGATAAAGCTTTCCGGAATTAAGGACAGAATTCAGACAAAAGAGGGTCAAAAAATGGCAGAAGAGCGCCATGATTTCATGGAGTGTTTTTTTAAACGGTTTTTAGAGGAATACGAAGGGGAAAGGTAGTTATTATGAGTATTAATGTTGTTGAAAGGATTGATGAGTATGTAAAGGTAAGGCATTTGCTTGTAAGCGTATCAAACAAACAGGGGCTTGATAAGTTAATACCTCAACTTCTTGAGATCAATCCCGATGCAAAAATTTTTTCCACAGGCGGTACGTTCAGCAAAATAAAGGAGATACTTGGGGAGAAAGCTTCATCATGCCTGACCCAGGTTTCTGATTATACAGGCCAGCCGGAAACTCAGGGAGGGCTTGTTAAAACACTGGATTTCAAGATATATCTTGGATTGCTTACTGAGACTTATAATGATGCCCACAAAGAGGACTTAAGCAGGACCGGTTCTGTTCCTATTGATATGGTTGTTTGCAATCTGTATCCTTTTAAAGAGACTATTGCAAAACAAGGAGTAACAGTTGAGCAGGCCAGGGGTAATATTGATATAGGCGGCCCCTGTATGATAAGGGCATCAGCAAAGAATTTTTTGCGGGTTGCATCTGTTGTTGATCCATTGGATTATAAAAAAATCATCTCTGAAATAAAGGCAAATGATGGTAAGACCTCTCTTGAACTTCGTTTTAATCTGGCGCAAAAGGCTTTTGCATACACGGCAGTTTATGACCGCACTATGGCAGATTTTTTTGGTTCTAAATCATCTAACGATGTAACAAGCTGTTATTAGGATTTAAAGGAGATAAATTATGGCTGAAGATCTGAAAAAAATGTACAAGACAATCATGGATGACCATTTTACGCCGAATATGGAAATCAGCTTTGTGAACAAGGATAAAAGGCAGACTCTTTTTTATGAAAAAGTTACCTGGACTATAGATAATGTTCAAAAAGGCTTAAGATACGGTGAAAATCCAGGACAGGAAGCTGCGCTTTACAAACTTGTTAATGGAAATCTGATTCTTGGAGAAACAGAAATCATACAGCCGGGCCGGTATCTGGCATCAGATATTGAGCTCTTGCAGTCAGGCAAGCATCCTGGCAAAACAAATTTGACTGATGCAGACAATTCCCTAAATATTTTGAGATATTTTAAAGACAAGCCCACCGTGGTAATCGTAAAACATAACAATCCATGCGGGGTAGCCCAGTCCGATACCCTTGAGGATGCCTATATTAAGGCGAACATGGCAGACAGAATCGCTGCCTTTGGAGGTTGTATCACTGTAAACAGAGCTATTGACAGAGCAACGGCAGAAACAATTAACAAACAATATTCTGAAGTTGTAGTTGCCCCTGATTTTGAAGAAGGGGTTATGGATATTTTTGCAAAGAAAAAAAATCTCAGAGTTATAAGGATAGGCAATATAGACAGATTGACGGATTTTGTCGGGCAAAGATTTGTAGAATTCAAAAGCCTTATTGATGGAGGCATTGTAGCCCAGTGGTCTTTTGTGCCCTCTGCCCGGTCCAAAGATGATCTTAATACAGCCGAATGTGAATATAAGGGGAAGCAGTACAGGATTAATCGGGAGCCAACTGAGAAAGAATATAATGATATGCTGTTTGGATGGCTGGTGGAGTCAGGAGTTACATCAAACTCTGTTATTTATGTAAAAAACCTGGTTACAGTTGGTATTGGCACAGGCGAACAGGACAGGGTGGGGGTTGCCGAGATAGCACGGGATAAAGCATATCGAAAGCTTGCTGACCGTTATTGCTTTGAGATGTATCAAATTCCTTATAATGAATTAAAAGACAAGGATAAAAAGGAAGAAATTGACAGCAAAGTTGCAAGTGAAAAGGGCGGACTGATCGGTTCCGCAATGGTCAGTGATGCATTTTTTCCATTCAGGGATGGTGTTGATGTGGGGCTAAGTGAAGGTGTTTTTGCCGTGATTCAGCCGGGCGGGTCAAACAATGATTATCAGTCAATCGAGGCTTGCAACGAGGCAGATGCCACAATGGTTTATACCGGGCAAAGGAGTTTCAAGCATTAGGAACGTGGACGAAATAACTTCCCCAACTATGCATCACAGCTTCAGGCCGCCTTTGTTCGATCTCAAATCACAAAAATATTGAAATAGGTAAGCTATTCCATCAACTTTTGTGATCTGAGATCGAACAAATCTGACCCAAATCTGTGCGCCTACTTGTGGAAGTTAATTCGTCCACGATGTTTTTCCGATAATCCCATTTGGGGTTGTTTTTGTTGTTTCCTTTTTTACTTCTATGGGTGGAGTTTCAGGGGCATTTCTTTTACTTCCCTTTCAGGTCAGTGTGCTTGGATTCACCAGCCCTTCGGTAAGTCCTACGAATCTGGTATACAATATAGTTGCTATCCCAAGCGGCGTTTACAGATATATTAAAGAAGGCAGAATGGCATGGCCGCTTGCCTGGGTTATTATTGCCGGCACCTTGCCTGGAGTGTTCATAGGTGCAATTTTCAGGATTAAGTATCTGCCGGACCCCAAAAACTTTAAATTTTTCGTAGGCTGTGTGCTCCTTTATATCGGTACCAGGCTCCTTTATGACCTGACAAAAAAGGCAGCCGCAAAAAAGATGAAAACAAAAGCGTTTGAGGAGAGATTCAAGGAAAGATCCAGCTTAATCAGAAAAGGTCAAAAGCCGGATGCTGTCCAGGAAGCTGCTATAAAAACCATCAAGTTCTCATTCACCAACTACACATATGAATTTTACGGGGAGACTTTTTCCTTTAACACCATAATCCTTTTTATTCTAACTTTTGTTGTGGGAATAATAGGAGGAACTTATGGCATAGGTGGTGGTGCAATAATTGCTCCTTTTCTTATGGCTATCTTCGGCCTTCCGGTTTATACTATAGCAGGTGCTGCATTGCTGGGAACTTTTTTGACATCTATTGCAGGGGTGATTTTTTACACCATCATAGCGCCGATATATGCTCATACCGGACTGGCTATCGCTCCTGACTGGATGCTGGGGGCTCTTTTCGGTGCGGGTGGCTTTTTGGGTATGTATTGTGGTGCAAGAGTTCAGAAGTATATGCCCGCGAAAACAATAAAGCTGATACTTGGCATAGTCATTTTCTTACTTGCCTTAAGATATATCAGTAACATTTTTTAATTTTGAGCAAGCCCTAATGTTTTATTAGAAATCAAAATTACCTCTATTTTTTCGATCGACTTTACCCACCGGTCTGCCATAAGGTCGTTAGAAATTAACAGGATGAACTTACCTCCGCTATCAATGGATTGTCCATTAATTCGATCAGCAATTATGATCTGATCACCAGAAGGGCTCAGGAAGACTTCGCCACAGGACAAAAGAGAACGATAGCCATCCGGTGCAGAAACTATAAATACAGTGTTCAAATCGGGCTTTATGCCGGCATTTTCAAGAATCTGTTTTAATGAAGCACCACTGGCTTGCAATATACCATGATATCCTTTTCCTTCCCCGATTTTTTTGAGCCTCATATTTTTTCTGGGATATTGTGCAATATCGCTGAGAGAGAAAGGTTTTACGCCATATCCGGTAATCCTGAATTGTTTAGAAAAAAGCTTCGGCTCTTTTTTGTCATTAATAATAGGGGTTATGTCTATCACTTCGATGTCTGTAATTTCTTCCAGAGAACGATCAGCAAATGAGTCTCCAGCCACCACCAGTTTGGGGAAGCATATATTACGATGAAGCTGGTCAATCAGCGGCTTATAAAATTCAAGGCTATGACATCCTTTGCAATCTTTGTGAGGCATTATTGGAACTGCTGCTGTTGCTATGAGTATTTCTCCGGAGTTCCTGTAGAATACTTCTCCCCATGACAGAATAATTTGAGAGCCTTTTTTATTCCGGATTGCTATAGCAAGATCCACTGATTTCGAGAATTCTTTTTTATTTTTTTTAATACAGGCCAGTTCGAGCAATGTCCTGAGTGGAACTCCACGATAGTGAAATACACCTCTGAATTCACCGTCATTTGTTACTTCATTCATCTGCACCTGTATGCTTTGGAATTTTGTCAGGTCTTGCATGGAAATACTTAAAGGGTTCTTTACCAGACCATAAATACTCAAAGAATCCTTAGAATCCGCAAAGGCATATCCAGTAAAAAAAGTTACAATAAGAAAGACACATAGAAAGTATTTTTTCATGTCACACTCCCAATAAACTTAAGTTTATTCGAGCCAATTTCAAAACGTTTCAGTTTGTTCAAGGTCAAGGAAGGCGAAAATTTTAACCACAGGAATACATTGAGTATTCCGAGGATTAAAATTTGAGCCTGACGCAGAGATTGGGCAAAATGGGACGTTTTGAAATTGGCTCTATTCCTTTGGTTAATTTGCGAAGCAATATACTATGCTCCTTTTGATAGAAAAACAAATTCTAACAATTTAGCCTTTTGAAAAAGAAAATGCGTTTTTATTTAATGGGCAGCTTTTACGGTCTTTGTACGCCATGTTCTGAACGATAAAATACCATGTCATCAGACACATGATTAGCGTTAGCCCGGAAATGATAATATAGAGACCTGGATCGGATACGATCAAGAGTAGCTGTTTTGTCTTTTTCTTTTCCATATAGACATGCGCCTTGTTGCAGGTCTCTTTGTCTGCTGAAGGATGTTTGTCTGTCATGGCCACCTTTTTGCTTTTCTTTATCTTGTCCAGGAAAAGGAACTGTCCATCAATCAGCACAGGCTGCAAGTATTGCAGTTTTATATCGTTTCCATCAGCGTTTGCAAGCGTAACGGTTGTTTGGGAAATCCGGTTTCGCAGTCCCGATGTTTTGGGGAAAAATAGATCCTGAATGGCGTGTACTGCAAGGGGCGCTCTTTTCCCCTCAATGGCCACCATAGTTCCCGTTTCAAGAGGGATAGTTTGCCATCTTGCTGCCGTAAAGGTCGTTAAATGCCCAAGCATGATGACAATAAACAGAAAATGGATGAGCGAGGGGGTTAGCAGATAAAAAAATTTCCCGCGCGGAAGGGAGCTTCTTTGGGGGATAAGCCGGGAAACCCTGTGGCATGCGCAGATAACTGTATTTAGGCCTAAAGCCCCCATAAGGACAAATAGCACCGGGATCCACCAAACAAGCTCAGGTTGCGACCTCATGTGAACGGCAAGCCAGTCCTGAATTCTGAGACGGTTCAGTTCCCTGAACAGTGAAAAATGACGGCCGGCATAGATCGAACCTGTAAAAAGCGTTGCTGAGGCCGCCATCAACAGCACAACGGAGATCCTGATATCGCCCAGCATATCCCAGATTTTTTTTACCACTATTACCCCCCAACCCTGAGAAAGCTCATCTCATGAATATAATCACTGAAGCTTATGAAAAATACCAACGCCGCTCCGGCGATGGTTAATACGGCGGTTTTTCTCCTCCAGCCGGGAATGAATTTTAAATGGAGACAGGCGGCATAAAATGTCCAGATCACCGCGGAACTCAAATGCCTAGCGCTCCAACTAAAGGTGTTGCCCCAACCTATAAAGCACCAGATCGCACCTGTAACCTGCGCGATGGTGTATGCAATAAAGCCCCAGACTACCCATGAATGGAAACCGTTTGTTGTATTTTTTCCGACCATTGAAAAAAAGGCATACAGCCCACCGGTATAGAACATGGCGTGAGCCATGGATTCGGATATGAAAAACACCAGCGCCCAGACCGTTATTTTCTTCGGCGTCGGCGGAATAAGTCCCTTGGCATAGAATACGGAGAAAATGGAGAAAACAATCACCAGCACCAATACTTCTCCAGGATTTTTGTACGGTTTGTTCACAGACCGCACCAGGGAAATCAGCGCCAGGCACCACGGAAGAAAAAAAGTACCTTCAAAAATGGCGTTTGGAATAAAAACATCGCCAAGCCATCCGCGTCCGAGCAGATAGAGAGAATGACTGATGAAGCCGGCAACAAGGGCTATCCGGCAGGTGCGTTGCATATGATAACAACATAGAATAAATGCTGTAAAATAACATCCTGTTGCCCAATATAGCCAGGCATGAACACCCGTTGTAAACATGGTCAGCTCCCTATCTGCGCGCGGTGTATCCATACAATGTTGGCGAGCCCCCACATTGCCGGTCTGAAAAACAATTCATGGTAGGTGCTATACCCTTCGGAGGGCAGTTTCCCATTCAGGTTATCTACAATCATCATGGCTGCGCTCAATCGTCACTGGTTTTTTTACTGCCCCGTCAATGCTGAATGTTCCGTCTGTACAGATGTCATTTAGCTGAACTTCCGTAGATGCAAGCTTTTCAAGACTAGTCAAAGCCTCTGACGCGCAGTTTATACTTCGAAATGGCCATAACTTGATAGTATAGGAATTTCCATTTTTTAATCAATTTTTTAATCAATTTTATCAATAGGTCAAAAACTATCAGTGCATAACGAACTGTTCGTAGCTGT
The DNA here is from genome assembly GCA_014237365.1 of Desulfobacteraceae bacterium. Lineage (GTDB taxonomy): Bacteria > Desulfobacterota > Desulfobacteria > Desulfobacterales > ETH-SRB1 > B13-G4. The sequence continues at coordinate 12,348 of JABZFQ010000323.1, forward strand.
TGAGCTGATAAGCTGTTGAGCTAAGAGATAGCCCTATAGGGCGCTAATTTATGATTTTTCGCCGGCCCTGAACATCAATAGCTGTGTTGCTCAGGCTTGAACTTGCTATTCCGCACCTTCACACCTTGCTCTTGATGCTCATTGCTCACCGAAAAAAAAGCAATTTTGACCTTCCGCGGTATATCATCAAAATCTGGCAGTAAGTCCTACAAGAAAACTTCTGCCGGGCATGGGGCCGTTGCTTTCTTCGTAATCTTCGTCCATTATGTTTTTTACTTCCATGAAAACCGTAGAATCAATATTGATAAAGCTTGCAAAATCCTGGCTGACTTTGCAGTTGATCACGATAAAGTCGTCAAGATCAACCTTGTTGTCATCATCGTCGTATTCGATCTGATCAGCCGTATAGGATGCCTGAAGGTAGGTTGACAGAAAGGCAAAGGTATAGCCCACATCCATGTTGACTTTGTGATCGGGCGTATTTTCAGCATCCCTCTCCTTGCTGCCGCTGTCCTCTTTTTCCTTTGCGTTCAGGTAGGTGTAGTTCAGGCCAACGTTCAGGCCAAAACGCGTGTAACAGGTCATATCGAATTCGGCGCCATAGATGGTGCTTTCTCCCATATTTACATATTCTTTATCGCCATAGGCATTTTTGATCCTCATAATCCTGTCCTCAATGTCATTATAAAATATGGCCATGGATGTCTTGAGGAAATTGTTGATTTTTTTGGACGCGCCCAACTCATAGGCTATCGTTTGCTGGGGATCCAGGTTCGGGTTTCCGCCGGCAGAGTTGCTGTAAAGTTCGATCAACTGGGGGAAACGCGTCTTTTTGCCCACAGATGCATGGAGAGAAAGGGTGTCTGTTGCTTCATAAACAACGCCGGTCTGGGGGTTGAAGGTGTCCATCTTATCCGGCACTGGCTGGTCGTTTGCTTTTTTAGGTTCATTGACATCATAGCTGAAGCCGGCGATAAAGGAAAGGTTGTCCATCACCATGATCTCATTCTCCATGGCAAAGGAATAGGTTTCCGATTTATACTCTTCTTCCGGCGTAAGGCCTGGTGAAGCGGCACCCTTTTTCACCGCCAAAGATTCGGCATCAAGAAAATCCTGCTGTTTGTGGTTATCCTTCAGATAGTTGACGCCGATTTTAAGAAGGCTCCATTGGCCGAAATCGACATATGACTGAAGCTCGCCGCCGATGGAGTAGTCATCATAGCTGCTCTCCTCAAACCATTTTCTGGCCGTCTTATGGTCGTTGTCCCAACTGACGTCTTTGAGCGTATCATCATGCTTGACGTAAAAAAACCGGGCTTTCATGGTGAGTATATCGGTCAGATCATGTTCGCCTATCAGGTTGAGATGCCACTGGTCCCACTCGGTAAAAGCCCAGTAACGGTTTCTTTCCGTGGTACACCCCTTCTCGTTGTTGTGGTAATCAAAGGAAAGATAGAGTTTTGAATCCGTATCGTGCTTGTAGCCGACTTTTGCATTCAGCGTTCTTTTGGTAAAATAGCTCAAATCCCGCAGGCCGCCATCTTCGTTGAATCCAGTTTCCAAACCAGTCCTGTCGTTGTTTTTGTCAAAATCATCGGACAGCTCGAACCCGTCCGTACCTCTATAACTGTATGTCAGCCAGTAATTGAACTTGCCGACGGAGGCCCCGTGGTTTGCACTGAAATTATGGGTACTGTTCTCGCCAAAAGAGGTGACAAATCTGGTGACCGGCTTATCACCGGCTTTTTTGGTGATGATGTTGATTACCCCTCCCATGGTGTTTGAACCGTACAACACGGATGACGCGCCCTTTGTCACCTCAATTTTGGCAATGGCATCCACTGGTATCTGGTCAAGATCAAGAGAACCAAAATATGCCTCATGGGCGGGAACGCCGTCGATCAGCACCTTGACATTCTGCTGGTCAAACCCTCTCAGCTTCAGGCTCGCATTTCCCTTATTGCCCATCCGAACATCGATACCCGGAATCTGGTCAAGGGCTTCAGCCACATTCTGCGCGCCCTGACGTTCAATATCTTCAGATGAAACAACGCTAACAGTTGTGGCAAGATCGACATCTCCTTTTTTCCCGGTGACCAGCACTTGTCCGAGGTAAAAGATTTCGCCGACCGTTGCTGTTTCTTCGGCAAAAATCGGTGCTGCCTGCATGATAATTATTCCTGAAACAACAAGTGATAACAAAACTCCCTTTCGCATAAAATCCTCCTAACCCCCAAACCTTTATGCCTGATAATTTTCACCATAAAAAGTTATAATTAGTTTATATGGGTTCTTTAAGTCAAGCTATAAATGTAAATTGCTTTAATCTGTATGTAAAATTACTTAAAATAACCTATACAAACAAAAATGTCCAGTCGTATTGCAAGTCTTCAGCCCACAATTGCGCATTCCGGCGGTTCTGGCTAAGGACAGAAACTATGCCGGTATTTAAAAAAATGCTTTTCGTCCACGTTCCTAACGGTAAAACCTTTTTGTGGTACCACTACCAAGGGTAAAACCGATTAATAAAAATATTGACGTATAATAACTTAAAAATATATGTAAACAATTATGAAAAAACTACTTTCAACAAAAGAAGTTGCCAAATTTCTGGCTGTAAACGAAAAGATGATATATTCTCTTGTTGCAGAAAAAGGACTGCCTGCAACAAAAATTACCGGCAAATGGCTTTTCCCAAGGCATCTTGTAGAGCAATGGATTGAAACAAACACAATAAATTATCCTAAATCCACAACTCAGCTTCCTCCTTACGAAGGGCTTCTAATTATAACTGGAAGCAACGATCCTCTACTTGAAAGAACAGTTTCTCTTTTTAATAGTATACACTCAAATCATATCGCTGTATTCGGTAATTTAGGAAGCATGGGGGGGCTTAGGGCTTTGCGGCAGAATAAATGTCACATGGCGTCAAGTCATCTGCTGCAGGATAATGAGGAAGAATACAATTTTGAGTTTGCTAATCAAGAGCTTGAGAAGATGTCTGCTGTAGTTAATTTTTGTCGTAGGGAACAGGGCATAATTATACAAAAGGGGAATCCAAAAAACATTAATAAAATTTCAGACCTGGCAAAAAAGGGAATAAAGATTGTAAACCGCTCTATCGGTACCGGCACACGTCTTTTGCTTGACAGGGGGCTTAAGAAAGAAAATATAGAAGGCAAAAAAATTGATGGTTATCATCATGAATTTACCAGCCATCTGGATATTGGTCTTGAAATTCTATCCGGACGTGCTGATGCCGGCCCTGGCATAAGCGCTGTTGCCGGGCTTCTTGATCTTGATTTCATACCTGTTCGCTGGGAAAGATACGACCTTATGATTTCAAAGGAGCGCTTTTTTGATAAAGGTGTTCAGTTCTTTCTCGGGTTGCTTGTAGATGATTCATTTAAGAAGCTTGGTGCAAATTTTTCCGGATATGACCTTAAACTTTCAGGCAAAGTGGTTTAGGAACGTGGACGAAATAACTTCCCCAAGTAGGCGCACAGATTTGGGGAAGTTATTTCGTCCACGTTCCTTATCCAAAAAACAACTAGTTTTTATCGTTTAATAGAAAAAAATGAAGAAAAATAATTTAATTTTAAAAGTAATACTGTCTTTAATAGCAATTTTACTGATTTATGGGGTTGCGCTTGGTGAAGATAAAATTATTAACATGGCCACAACAACAAGCACTCAGGCATCCGGCCTGCTTGATGTTCTTTTGCCTGAGCTTGAAAAGGACACTGGAATCCGCGTAAAGGTATTTGCCAAGGGAACAGGTGCAGCCATTCGGGACGGGATAGATGGCAATGTGGATGTGATTTTTGTCCATGCAAAGAAAAGAGAAGAAGAATTTGTAAAACAAAGTTATGGCATAAAACGCTATGCTGTAATGCATAATGATTTTGTAATACTGGGGCCTTCAGATGACCCAGCCGGCATTCGAGGGCAAAGTAACGCAGCCGCAGCATTGGCCGGAATAGCCAAAGCCGAAGCTCTGTTTATATCCCGTGGTGACGACAGCGGTACTCACACCAAGGAACAGGCTCTTTGGAAAATAGCGGGAGTTTCTTTAGAAGTGAGAAAGACCGAGATATTAAAAAAGGGGAAGAAAACAGAAATTTGCTTTGTATTTCCTGAAAGTTCTATGGCCTGGTATATTTCAATAGGCCAGGGAATGGGCAAGACAATAATTTTTGCCGATGAAAAACAAGCTTATACTTTGTCTGATAGAGGTACATACATAAAATATAATTACGGCAGGAAAGAAAGTATTGATTTGGAGATCATGTGTGAGGGCGATTCTTTTTTAAATAATCCCTATGGCGTGATTCCTGTCAATCCTGATAGGCATCCGCATGTGAAATATGAACTGGCTGAAAAGTTTGCAAACTGGCTTATCTCACCTAAAGCGCAGTCCCTAATAGCAAATTACAGGCTTATGGGAAATCAACTTTTTTATCCATGGAACTTCTAACTGACAGCTTGATATCTGCAATTCTTCTTATTTCATCTTTGGATCCGGAAGTGTTTTCAATTGTATGGGTATCTCTTAAGGTGAGCGGTATTTCTACTTTATTCGCAAGCCTGATGGGCGTACCCCTGGGTTTTTTAATAGCTTACGGATCTTTTAAAGGTAAGCGTATTCTTATAATATGCTTAAATACAATGCTTGCCCTTCCCACTGTGGTTATAGGTCTTTTTGTATATTCATTTGTCTCAAGAAGAAGTATTCTTGGTTCTTTAGATCTGCTTTACACTCAGAAAGCTATAGTTATCGGCCAGATCATACTAATCCTGCCCATAGTAGCAACCCTGACAATAGCTGCTATAAGCAGAATTGATGAAAGATACCGTAAAACCGCCATGACTTTGGGAGCTAATCGCCGGCAGACAGCCTGTGTAATATTCAGAGAGGCCAGGTTTGGGATAATTGCTGCAGTGATAGCCGCATTTGGCAGAGTTATCGCTGAAGTAGGTATAAGCATGATGCTTGGAGGAAATGCGAAAGGTTTCACACGTACCATGACTACTGCTATGGCATTGGAATACGATAAGGGCGAATTCATTCTGGCTGCAGCTTTGGGTATTATATTGCTGGTATTAAGCTTTGGTATTAATCTCGTTTTTCATTTTTTCCAGGGGAGAACCAGAACCTGATGCTTTATGTATTATCCAAGATAACCAGGAAATATGGTTCAAGGACAGTTTTAGACATTTCTTTAATGGAAATTGAAAAAGGGAAAATTTACGCTTTGCTTGGCCCAAACGGTGCCGGCAAGACAACTCTGTTGAACATTCTGGGTTTCCTTGAGGTTCCTGCTACAGGTGACATCCTTTATCGTTCAAAAACTGTTAATTTTTCAGAATCATCCCTGCAAAACCTTCGCAAAGAAGTAGTTATGATAGCTCAGCACCCCATTTTATTTACAGGCACGGTTTATAAAAATGTGGAATTCGGCTTAAAAATCAGACATATTTCTCAAAAAAAAAGGGAAATTATTATTGAAGAAACTCTTGAGCTTGTTGGAATGAGTAATTTTGTCCAGGCTCAGGCGCACCGGCTTTCAGGCGGTGAGACTCAACGAGTAGCACTTGCCCGAGCGCTGGCTGTTTCCCCTGAAGTGCTTTTGTGTGATGAACCTACTTCGAATTTAGATGTGGAAAATCAGGCTGCTGTTATAAATACTCTAAAGCAGATAAATGAACAAAGAAAGATAACCATTATGTTTACAACGCACTACATGTATCAGGTTTCTTCATTAGCCCACCATACTTTTTCCCTTGACTACGGCAAACTTGTCACTCCCCAGGCAGAGAGTTTCAATCATTAAGGAACGGGGACGAAATAACTTCCACAAGTAGGCGCATAGATCTGGGTCAAATTTGTTCGATTTTCAGTTATGGAGTGCTCGTAATAATATGTTCCAATTGCTCTTTTTCTTCATGATTCAGCTTTCCAATCTCAACAAGAAGATCTCCTATACCGTCATTTCGTAAGCCTTCAATTTTTAGAATATCCTCAACTCTTTTATTTTCAATGCTGATAAAGGTATAAGCTGAAGTAAGCCTTGATTTTTTTAATAACTTAATCCCATTACTAAAATAAATTATATGATTTGATAACAAAAAATATCCAACAGATACCAAAATAGCCAATACAATGAGCTGCTTAATTTTGTGTATCATTGTATTATTCCTCTATAGAACTTTTTGCCATCTCTCTGCTTTAAAAGCCAGAATAATAACAGTTTACGGTTTACAGTTAACGGTTGAACTAAGCAAGAGATTCAGTTGTGAGAACTCAAGTTTATATTTTATATGAGGTTAGAAACGGTTATTAATATATTACTAACTATTTTCATGCAAGAAAATTATTAATTTTATCGTAACAGTTCACGGTTGTCGGTTTACAGTTTTATGTTTTGAGGCCACCAACGTAAGGATAAACAGTCTGTAAATTCAGTTAGTTAGCAATTGCTTGGATTTTGCTTGATTGTGGAATTGCCATAAAGCCAAAATGGCGGAAAGTGTCCCACTTTAACTTGATAGTATAGGAATTTCCATTTTATCGACTATTAAATCAATTTGTTATAAAAAGTCCGCCCGATAGGGCGCTAATTTAATAGCCTCTTTTGATCAACCGTCAACCGTTACATTTTATCCTTCAAAGGTCTTTCTTATAATAGTATCTTTTTCCCATAATTTGTCATCACGATAAGGATATTCTATATTGTAGTGAAGTCCACGGCTTTCTTTTCTGAGCATGGCGCATTTAATAATCAATTCAGCAACTGTAGCAATATTTCGGAGTTCAATAAGATCTCCGGCAATTTTGAAATTCCAGTAATACTCATGAATTTCGTTTTGAATATTCTCTATCCTTCTTTTTGCTCTTTCAAGACGTTTATTCGATCTAACTATTCCCACATAATTCCACATAGACCGTCTTATTTCATCCCAGTTATGTGAAACCATGATGACTTCATCACTGTCGGTTGTTCCGGATTCGTCCCACAAGGGAAGATCGGGCGTGGATTTGAAATCTAATGTTTCGAGGTCTTTTACTGCATGTTTTGCTGCCATATGGGCATAGACCAGCGCTTCTATCAGGGAATTGCTTGCCAGTCTATTAGCCCCGTGAAGACCTGTACAGGCTGTTTCCCCAATTGCGTAAAGCCCTAGGATGTTTGTTCTGCCGTGGATATCTGTTTTTACGCCGCCGCACATATAATGAGCTGCCGGAACAACAGGAATGGGCTCGGCTGTCATGTCGATACCGAAAATTAAACATTTTTCATAAAGATTAGGAAAACGATTTTTAACAAATTCGGGATCTTTATGAGATATATCGAGAAATACCGAATCATCTCCGCTTTTTTTGAGTTCTGCATCTATAGCTCTGGCAACAACATCACGGCAGGCCAGATCTTTTTGGGGATCATATTTCTCCATAAAAGGATCTCCGGCAGGGTCAATAAGAATTCCTCCTTCACCCCTGACAGCTTCTGAAATAAGAAAGTTTTTAGCCTCAGGGTGGTAAAGGCAGGTTGGATGAAACTGAACAAACTCAAGGTTGGCTAATGTAGCGCCTGCTCTGTATCCCATTGCGATTCCATCTCCGGTCGCAATGTCGGGGTTGCTTGTGTAAATATACACCTTGCCGGCGCCACCTGTGGCGAGCAGAGCTATTTTAGAGCGAAAGGTTTTTACTTGTTTTGTATCTCTTTCAAGAACATATGCTCCACAGCAGGATTCCTCGTGGTTGGTTGTTACCAGACCGCTTTTTAAAAGAGTTGAACAGGTGATAAGATCAATTGCAATATGGTTCTCAAACAGGGTGATGCGCTCATGCTTTTTGACGTGACGTACCAGCACGCTTTCTATTTCCAGTCCCGTCATATCCTGAGCATGTACGATACGTTTTTTTGAGTGTCCCCCTTCACGTCCAAGATCAAAGTCGAAACTTTTCTTTTTTGAACCATTTTCCTTTAAGTTGAAATGTACACCAAAATTGATCAGTTCCAGAATTCTATCAGGTCCGTTTTTTACTACCATCTCAACGACTTCCTTGTTGCAGAGACCGTCTCCTGATACAAGAGTGTCACGAATATGGAGATCAAATGAATCGACTTTATCAAAAACTGAAGCAATTCCGCCCTGTGCTTGGGCTGTATTGCTGTCCATGATTCCTTTTTTAGTTACAAGTGCAACATTGCCGAATTCCGCTACTTTAAGAGCAAACGTCAGTCCAGCCACACCGCTTCCTATAATCAAGAAATCAGTTTCAAATTCCATTTTATTTTTTCCGAGGTATCATTGGCAAGAAAAGCATTTAAACAGTTTGTAGTGGGATTGGAACGAGTGTAACCAAAATAGAACAAAGTTATTGATTTTCGGGGATGGTTCCCCGCTCTGTGATATATGCGAGATATTGGTGGAATGTGCAAAACGATTCGAACCTCCGGAAAATCCTGCCCA
>JABZFQ010000154.1 GCA_014237365.1 Desulfobacteraceae bacterium
GGAAGGTGATAAAAGTAAATATATGCCAAGATTAGCCCGACTGGACGCACCTGGTGTTTTACATCACATTATGATCAGGGGGATAGAGCGTCGAAAGATATTCAGAAATGATAAGGATCATGAAGATTTTTTAGAACAGGTCAAGTTCCGCTGGCTACCTTAATGAGAAGGCTTTTAACAGGATATGTGGTCAGTTTTAATCGTCGACATAAGCGACATGGACACCTTTTTCAAAATCGATATAAGTCAATTGTGATGGTCTCGTAAAAAGTCCCAACATTTTATTTTAACCGCAATATATAGTATTATTGTCTTGTATTATACCTATATGTTGTGGTAAGAAATCAGTTTTCCGACTTTTTACGAGACCGTCAATTGTATGTCAGGAAGATGTTTAGTGGGCTTGGTGTCACCATCTTGAGTTAGCACATTAGTGCGGAGCGGACAGGCTTCTGGAGTGATGCTCAGAGTAGTCAAATCCACATTCACTGACTGTGGTTCATTGATTTGGCGACTTATTTTTTTTAAGATCTATCCCGACTGGCAAAACAATATCTGAAATCTTTTCTTTCGCCTTCTGAACCACATCCTTTGGAAACATGCGAAGCTCAGATGTATTAAACTGATATTGCGGCAAATATTGAATAATGAGTTGTGCGACCGCCAGCCCCTGATCATGATCCCGCTGCTTTTTTACTGGTTCACGGTCAGCTTGTTCACTTAACCATAATTTATGCAAGGCAAAGGCCCGTGGGTCAGGAACAACTAATGAAGCAGGATATCCATCCTCTCCTATGACAACCTGAGAAAACTTTGGAGAAGAAATAAGCCATTGAAGATTACGAATTTCAGCGGCTTCCAGATCATCTGGACCACCCATTCGCCTTGCTTCCTTGTTGAGCAACTGCTTTGGTTCTGATTTTATCAGATCCACCATAAATCCATCACGATTTACAGCTCGGAATCCACCAGGGCTGATGGATTCAAAAAACCGATCTGCTTTTCTGATAATACCGAGAAATCCGGTATTATCCATATCCTTATCAGCAACAAGAATAAGTTTCGGACGAATATCCCATAGAATATCCATATCCTTGGTTGCCATTGTCGAAATATCAAAAAACACACCTGCGGCTGCTTCGTAGGCATACATTGCATTGGTGCCGATCACCATTACATTTCGACCGAGAATATTTTGTTGCTCCAGCAATCGTAAAATACTACAAACAATCCGAGGTGCTCGTTGAATCAGCGCTGCCTTGCAGAATCTGGACTGCTCTTTAAGCTGATCTTGAAGTGCGGACAGACGTTCCTTTTCACGCTGCTTGCCCTGTTGAAACTGGACGAGAATTTTTTCAGTTTCAGGAGATCTCGGCCCTAAACTTTTGCCGTAGCCAAAACGATCTCGAGATCGAAACAAATATTCGCGCCCTTTTGACTTTTTCCAGTGCATCCCGCCTCTGTATGACCGATTTTTATTAAATGCTGATAAAAATGCTTCGTAGAGCTGTATGGTATCGATAAAAACACGCCGCTGATTGTCGGTCATTTCCTTGAAAATCATAAAATTTCCTTCTTTTGATTCTTTTTCATAAATTGAAGGAAAACTCAGTATGATTATTCCCGCATAATAAAGCTAAAAAGAGATCTGGTTTTCCTTCAAAAATGCAATATAACAATATTGAAGGAAAACCGCCGCATTGTCAAGACAATTTTGCAACAAGCTGAAATATAGTCGAGGCCTCTTTTTTGCACAATCCGGAAAAAATTCGGGACATTCTGTAAATCAATTATCAGAAACCGGAAATTTAACTGACGCGAGTTCAAAACAACAGTCATTTTCGCGGCAGTGTTCAAAAAAAGCCTTAAAACAGGCATTGGCCTGTAGTTGTTTTTCTGTGT
>JABZFQ010000033.1 GCA_014237365.1 Desulfobacteraceae bacterium
TTGACATTGCACGAAATATTCAAAAATTGCCTTCACCTTTTAGGTGAAGGCCAAAATCGATTATTTCCTATAATTTCAAACCTACTCAAAAACCGTGCCACAAATTCAGGAAAAATTTATCAATAAAGAAAAAACGTATCCTAAACAAAACTTGAAGGATGTCTGTAGTGTCTGTAGCCATAACCCATTGAATATTGGTATGTTTTTTTTTCAATAGCGAAAGTCGGGTTAGAGATCAAGTTGGATCGTGATAGCTCGGCCTACACCCTCCATCTCAGTGGAAGAAATCAATCCTGCTGAATTGATTAGCCGCTTCTTGCTTACCGTGGTAAGCTGATCTGCCATAGCCTTGGCTTTATTTCCACGAAACGTCACATATGTTTCGCTTGGGTAGAGTTTACCAACGTTACTCGTTAGGGGCATAACTTGGACTCTATTAAGAAAATGATTGGCAGCATCGTTGCTTACGATAACAGCCGGTCGTTGCTTGCGGATTTCACCTCCGACGGAAGGATCGAAGTTAACCCACCACACTTCACCTCTCTTCATCGTTTAAGTCTCCAAATGTGCCTTCTGCCCAATCAAGAGCTTCGGATTCCCTGACACTATCAGCAGCCATCTCTTTATATGCAGCATACATATTTTTCTTGACAACATGCGGACGAACTAACTCTTCGATAAAACGGCTGATTTTTCGTGGTCCAATGATTGCTCGTAAGCCGTCATAGACCTCTTCGTTTATAGTCACTGTAAGTTTTTTTTGCATCACAAGCACCTCCTCAAATGTTACACGTATAATACACGTGCAACATTTTGAAGTCAAGAGGTCAAAAATATTTTTCTAAGGGGCAGAATGTAAAGCTGAGTGGCTGGGCAACGATAAGGAACGTGGACGAAATAACTTCCCCAACTATGCATCACAGCTTCAGACCGCCTTTGTCCGGTCTCAAATCACAAAAAATATTGAAATAGCTCGCTATTCCTTCAACTTTTGTGATCTGAGATCGAACAAATTCGACTCAAATCTGTGCGCCTACTTGCGGAAGTTAATTCGTCCACGTTCCTAAATAAAAAAGAAGGGCCGTACAATTAAGTACGACCCTCATGCCTACGCCACTCTAAAAATGAATCGCTTTTCCACCACTCCAAACCAACGAATTGCAGTAGAAACGAAATAAACAAAGAGATTAATTGATCACGGATTTTTTCTGGTCACTGATCACATGACCCCCATGAACCATTACAAGATGCTGCAATACACTTTTTATAACTCTTGGGAATGAAAAAGAGATATCATTCAATTTTTTTGGAAAAAGATATTTTTCCGACCTTACATCTGAAACCTCATCTCCCTCTATCTGAATATCCCTTAACCTGCATCCATTAATGCCGTATTTCCTGGCTGTTTTAAGCAAGGGCACCCTGTCCGAATTTATGTTGAACACATCACACATAACCCTGTCAATGCTTAGACAGTTTATTCCGGCAAAAAGCAGGCCGGCACGTCTTACAAGCCCGCCGCGAGGGCCTGTCTTTTCCATAATATCTATGGCATCAACAATGGTAAAGCAGGGATGCACCTGCTCGGAAATGGCAAGAACCATTAATGAAAATTTTTCGTGGCTGCCCCGGGCTTTAAAATGTCTCCATGCCTTAACCTTTCCGGAAACCAGGCCGAAAAGATTTTTAACCGCTCCTGAAAAAAGCATCTGGCTGTGGGCCTTAAACTTTGGGATGTTGATTATTTTATCAAAATCTCTGATTGTGTCAGTTATTCGTATTTTATCATTAAACGATCTGTTTCCCCTGAAAGATACAATAGAAATATTGTCTTTTTTAAGCAAGGGCAGCAACCCGCAGGCTGCAGCAACCTGATAAACACTCCCAAATGCAGGGCTGTCTCCAACCAACGGCAAACCACCTGCCGTTTTAACTATATCTGCTACAACTTTTACAACAAAAGGATGTGTTGTTGTTCCAGCCATCGCGGGAGCTTTTACCAGCAAATTCGGTTTTAGCAGGATCTTTTCGCCCTTATTTACAAGTGATTCAATCCCGCCAAAATATGAAAATGCTCTTTCGATATTTTTGGTAAGATATAATTTGTCATAGTCAGGACATTTTATTATTACTACCCTGTTCATTTTATCACTATGCATTAGATCCATCAGTTTTTTAGTGGAAAATTTTACGATTTCAGCAATAGGAATATATACCTCGAAAGGCCATAACTTGCGATTTTTCGCTGGCCATGAACATCAATAGCTGTGTTAGCTCAGGCTTGAAATAGCTTGCTATTGGACACCTTCGCGTCTTGCTCTTGATGCTCATTGCTCACCGAAAAAAACGCAATTTATAACCTTCCAGGGTATAATGTCTGATAAGATATATGAAAGCAACCTCAAAATCTTGATATTTTTAATCTTTAAGAGCCTGTTTGAAAACTAGGGAATTGAAGCGAAAAAGTGTGAAAATGAGGTCAAATTTTTTCAAATTTGAAGTTAATAGCCGGCCTGTTGGCTGAAAATTTGGGAAGATGTAACCATTTTCACGCTTTTGCAGCCAATTCATCAGTTTTCAAACAGGCCCTAATGCTACACAACATTGCTTTAGAGCAATATGGAGTTAAAAATGAAATTATTTGATAGCCACTGCCATCTTGATGACCGCGTATATGACAAAGATATTGATGATGTAATAAAACGCGCAAATGAAGCTGATGTTTCTGCAATTATGATAGTTGGAACAAACAAGGATTCTTCCAATAGAGCTGTGGCACTGGCAGAATCTCATAGTGGTTTGTATGCCTCTGTAGGTATTCATCCACACGATGCAAAAAACTGTTCAGAACAAGTTCTTTCATATCTAATCAAACTTGCCAAAAACAAAAAAGTCCGGGCATGGGGAGAAATCGGCCTTGACTTTAACCGAATGTATTCTCCAAGAAAAGATCAGGAAAAATGGTTTGTCAGGCAGCTTGAAAGCGCCGACAAATTAGACCTTCCAGTTATTTTGCATGAAAGGGACAGCAATGGCAGACTTCTTGAAATCCTCAAAGAAAAACATGGTAAGGAAAGTAAAGGTGTCATTCATTGTTTCAGCGGGAACAAATCAGAATTATATCAATACATAGAGCTTGATTTTTACATCGGTATAACCGGAATATTAACAATAAAAGGTCGAGGCGCTACACTCAGAAAGCTCGCTTCCTTAATACCTGCAGACCGAATTATAATTGAGACTGATGCACCATATCTAACACCAGCGCCTGAAAAAAATCGTACTAAACGCAATGAACCGGCATTTGTTAAATCAGTCCTTTTTAAACTGGCAGAAGCAAGAAAAGAAGATCCAGAATATCTTTCTGATATCATATGGAACAACACCTGCAAATTATATAAGGAACGTGGACGAAATAACTTCCCCAAGTAGGCGCATAGATCTGGGTCAAATTATCCTTTTAGAGCCTGTTTGAAAAATAGGGAATTGAAGCGAAAAAGTGTGAAAATGGTTCAAATTTTTTCAAATTTGGAGTTAATAGCCGGCCTATTGGCTGAAAATTTGGGAAGATTTGAACCATTTTCACGCTTTTGCAGCCAATTCATCAGTTTTCAAACAGGCTCTTACACCAGAGAATTTAGAGACTCAGACATTTTTCTGAAAGTTGTATCAACAGAAAAATGATTGATAACACGTTGTTGACCTGCTTTTCCCATGCTATTTCTAAGGACAGGATCACGGAATAGTATATCTATTGATTTCCGCCAGTCATCCGGGTTTTCAGCCAAAAAGCCAGTGATGCCTTCCTGAACGATTTCACGATTAACTCCTGCCGGTGAAGAAACAACTGGCAAACCGGCAGCCATGTATTGCAATACTTTAAGACCGCACTTGCCTTTGGTCCAGGGATCATCAGACATAGGCGCAATACCAACTTGAGCTGATGCCAGCGCCTCTGCCTCCACTTCGTCACTCCAAGGGATAGCGACAGTTTTCAGCCGTTTAGTCGGCAAATCAAAATCAGCCACAATTTTAAGCCGAAGGTCAGGTATGTTTTCGGACAAAGATTCAAGCGCAGGAAGGCATTCCTTAAGATATTTTCGGGTAGAACGGCTTCCAATCCACACAAGGTCAAAATGCTCCTGGCTTTTCTCCACCTCAAGCAGATACTTGCGGTAATCTAGGGAAGTAGGCAAAATCTTTACTGCTTCATTATATTGCCTTGCTCTGTCAGCAAGATAAAGATTCCCTGCCCAGACCTGCTCGCAAATACTTGTTACTTTTTCAAAGCGCATTTGACGGGATTTCGAAGGTTCTCCGTTACTCCTGCAAAAAACTGCGTCATCAAGGTCGAATACAAGATTTTTCGACCACAGCCTTAGCAGACGCAAAAATGACAAGTTGAAGGTCTTCCGAAGAATAACTACAACTTTTGCGTGTTTAGCCATGCCAAGCAGTTTAATGCAAGGGAAAATACCATGAGCTGTTATATGCAATGGCTTCCAGCCATTAGAGCTCAGGAGCTCAAAATAGGCGAGCGCTCTATAACGAGTGGATGCCGAGTTCTCCCCTTTTGATATAAACAGGATTTGCTTATCTTTCAATCAATCCCCTTTGTCTTCTTTCTTTTCTTCTGGCCATTATCTTTTCAGTATGTTTCTTAATTCGAGCTGTTTTTCTCTTTATCCATAAACATTGCAACCAGTCCCATAAATTAAGTTTCTTTTTACCCTTGTAAGATAACAATAGAAAAATTCTATCTTTTTTGTCAAAAATACCCTCAGGTAATGTGTAGTTTAATTCTGCAAGGCTCTTGATTATCCACCGAAAGCGAAAAAAGGGACTTCTATCTACCCTCTGAAGGTCAAAAAGAGCTATATCGGGAGCATCGGATTTGTCTTTATAATAAAGCAGTATATGGGTTGCATTGAAATCACGGTGATTGAAACCTTTCTCATGCATCCTTCTGGCAAGAATACCGATCCCGTTAATCAATTTTCTTTTTCTGTCACCAGCGTTTTCCCCCATAAAAAATTCAGGATTGTCTCTTAGCATATACTCAAGCGAAATAAAGGGCGAAAAATCTTCTGTTATGAGAAAAGATTGCACCCAACAAAACTTAACGAATCTTTCCCCGGCAGCAACAGGTAAAATTGTTCCAAGCTCACCTTCCCGAAAATCGCATATATTTGCAAATTCCCTTTTGCCTTCAGACAAAACCGGTTTTGGAGAAAATAAAGCAAGAATTCTTTTTATCCCTGCAAATTCAGTATTGTGACGTTTTAAATAAAAAAATTTTTTGCCGCTATCGGTTTGAATTTCAAAACGTATTACAGATCTTGCTTTTATTTTTTTAATGGTTTCGCCGGCCTGGTATTTCCAAACAGACTCAAAAGAATCAAAAGGCACATCATCCAATACTTCCAGATAATTTTTATTAAATATCAGATGACCTTTTTTAACGCATTTAATCTGCGAAGAAAAGTTCTTCATACTTGGTCCTTAGATCTGACTCTTTCGTAAAGCTTTAGTACTTTTGTTACATGTTTTTCCATTGTAAAACATGCTGCCTTTGCGGCCGCATTATCTCCCATCCTTATCCTGTTCGATAGCGGTTCAAGGGCTTTTATTCTGGCAGCTACTTCATCTGCCTTGTGTGTTTTAAGTATATAGCCATGTTCATTATCACTGATAAGGTCTGCCGCCCCATTGGAATCTGTCGTAATTACAGGCAAGCCACAGGCCATAGCTTCCAGGCAGACATTTGCAAAGGCATCATAAAGCGTTGGTAAAACCAATATATCACTGCCGGCATAATATTTTTCTATATTACTTTTGGGGCCAAGGAATAAAATCTGTTCGCCCAGTCTATTGTTATCAGCCCATTTCTGGTATGTTCTATTGTTATCAGCTCCTATGACAAAAAGCCTGATTTTATTATTTTTCAAAAAATACATGGCTTCTAAAACCAGATCAAGCCTTTTTAGCTTAAAATTATTTGATACAAAGATAAGGACTACTTCTTCTTTTTTTATGCCGTACTTTTTCCTTAAAGAATTTCTGAACTTCTCTTTTACCCTGGTATTAAATCTTGATGTATCTACCCCATTATAAATTACAACTATGTTTTCAGGATCCATCCTGTAATGCTCAACAATATTTTTTTTGACAAGCTCGGAATTAGTCATGACTATTTTACACCCTTTATCCACAAATATTCTGTGTTCCAAATAACTCAGAGCTATCCGTCTGGGACCGATCTTTTTAATAAAGCGAACAACAGGGTGGGGATATTTTTGCTGCATCTGGACAGGATTAATGCCATCTGAAACCCTGAATATGTCCTGATAAAAAATTCTTTCCATGCTGTGAATTATGTCGAATTTCATTGTCGATAGAGCCCGATTTGTAAAAAAGGCAAAGGAGAGATTCTTAGCAGGAGAAGATAGGCGAACCACCGGCACACGATGAATAATGACACCTGGTTCCTCCTGCCAGATATTGGCAAAGATATGGACCTCGTGACCCGCGCGAATCAATTCACGGCTTAAAAAGTATGTATATCTTTCAAGACCACCCTCTTGCAGAGAATATTTTTTACATACAAGCGCAATTTTCACATTTCGGCCTTTGATATTACGATGAATATTATTAACTTGCAATTCAACACATAACACACTATTTGTTTCAATACTGGTTTTTAATAAAAATGACAGGAAGAATAAGGAACGTGGACGAATTAACTTCCTCGGGTAGGCGCACAGATTTGGGTCGAATTTGTTTGATCTCAGATCACAAAAGTTGAAGGAATAGCGAGCTATTTCAATAGTTTTGGGGTTTGAGATCGGACAAAGACGGCCTGAAGCTGTGATGCATACTGTTCCTAATATACAAGGAAAGCAATCATGGGATTAAGTGAAGAACTTCTCAATATACTTGCATGTCCAAAGTGTAAAGGCGATATATATATTAACGATACAAATGACGGGCTTATTTGTGATAATTGTAAACTTTTATACGAAATAAAAGATGATATCCCTATTATGCTCATTGATGAGGCAAAAAGCATTGATTCTTAAAATATGAGTATACCCCAAAGCCCTAAACCTGCCAAACTTGTTGCAGGGCTTTTTATGAAAGAAAAGAGCCTTATTGTTCCAGTTGTAACGAAACTTGTTGAAAAAATTGGCTCTATTGACATGATTAGTCAGTGGCTGCCCTTTAATTATACCAGCTATTACGAACCTGAAATGGGTTCTCCACTTTTCAGACGAGTTCTTGCATTTAAATCTCTCGTTGAACAAAGTTCTCTGCCGGAAATAAAAATTATTACAAACAAAATCGAAAAAATATATTCAAAAAACGATAAGCGTTTGGTCAACATTGATCCAGGTTATATGCTTCAAGAACGTTTTGTTCTGGCAACCGGCAAAAACTATGCACACAGAATTTATATCGGTATGGGTATCTATGCCGATCTCACCCTGATCTATCAAAAAGGATCATTTAGAAAATTATCATGGACATACCCTGATTATACTGAAAAAAATATGCTTATTTATCTTGAAATGGTGCGAAATAAATATGCTGGTGATTTAAAAATGCAAAACAAAGCTGAGTTCAATCCTGTAAATTTTGGTCAAAAAAATATTTAATTAGGAACAAAAAAAATGATGAAGAGCATGACCGCATATGCTGGTTCGGAAAACACAAAAAATCAATTAACTGTCTCAATAGAAATTTGCTCCTATAACAGCAGATATCTTGATATATGTCTGCGAATGCCTCATGAATATCTTTGCCTGGAAAATAAAATTAAAAGCATGATTTCTGATAACGTATCACGAGGCCGTATAGAAATTAACCTACAGATAACAGATAATTCCAAAAACGCATATGGTTTTGATATAGATGAACCTAAAGCCATGTCATACATTAATGTACTTTCCAAACTTAAAAACAAGTTCAACATAAACAGCGACATCTCCCTGGATCTTCTGGTGAATACAGGCGGAGTTATTAAACCTGTTAAAACCGGCAAAGATATAGACATTTGTTGGGATAGTATAAAAACCTGTTTCAGCACAGCTCTTGATGATCTTAATGATATGAGAAAAAAGGAAGGAGATTTTATCTCTAAGGATTTTACCCATCGACTTGACTTTATTGAAAAAAGTATTGGGCAAATAAAAAAGGACTCCGGAAACTTATTGTCTCATTATCAGGAACGACTGAAGGAACGTATAACTGCAATAACAAAAGGCATGATTGATATTGACCCTGCAAGGATTGCACAGGAAACGGCTTTTTTTGCAGATAGAAGCGACATCTCTGAAGAAATACTAAGAGTTGAAAGTCATACAAAAGAATTCAGGACTATTATGGGAGCTGAGGAATCCTCTGGGAAAAAGTTAAATTTTCTACTTCAGGAATTCAGCAGAGAATTCAATACAATGGGAGCAAAGGCAGGGAATTCAAATGTGTCACATACAATTGTAACCGTTAAATCCGAGCTTGAAAAAATACGAGAACAAGTACAAAATATTGAGTAGCTTTAACCTAAATTGAACAATTTTTTACTCGACCTGCACCAATTTTTTGCGCATCAAGATCTTGGCACATTTCTTCGCAAAAAATCGTTCAATCGAGGTTTAAAAGGGAGAAAACATGAAACAGAAGTTGTTGAATATTGGTTTTGGAAGTACTGTAGTTGCTGATCGAATTGTAGCTATTGTACAGCCCAATTCTGCTCCAATGAAGCGCCTTAGAGATGAAGCAAAAGATAATAAACGTCTTATAGATGCAACCCAGGGGCGTAAAACCCGTGCCATGATTATCATGGACAGTAATCATGTTGTCCTTTCAGCTATACAGGCAGAAACAATATCACAGCGTTATACTATTCTTGAGGATTCAGACCTTAGGTCAGCATAATTTGTTATGAAGGATCCGGGAATTATCCAATCTTTTTCAAACCATAAAGAAAAGATTTGCTGTAATGGCAATCTTTTTATCATATCGGCACCATCAGGAGCTGGTAAAACAACCCTTTGCAGAGCTGTTCTTGACCGGATTCCGGATATGCTTTATTCGGTATCATACACAACAAGAAAACCCAGGAAGGGAGAACAAAATGGAATTGACTATTACTTCATAACAGAAAACGATTTTAAAAATAGACTAAAAAACGGCAAGTGGGCAGAGTGGGCAGATGTTTATGGTAATTATTACGGCACCTCGTCAGAATTTATTGATACGAGTTTAGCCTCTGGGCGTGACATACTCCTTGACATTGATTTTCAGGGTACATTACAGATTCTTGATCAATACCATGACAGTATAACTATCTTTATAATGCCCCCCTCATTAGATATCCTTAAATTACGTCTCCAATCAAGAGGGACTGACAGCAAACATATCATCTCAAGGCGTATTGATGCCGCAGAAACAGATATGAAAAACAAAGATTCTTACCGCCATGTAATTATCAATAATAAATTATCAGTTGCTGTTGCTGATTTAATATCCGTTATAAAAAAATACCGTACAGACCGAAATGCTGATAAGGAACGGTGACGAAATAACTTCCCCAACTATGCATCATAGATCCAGGCTATCTTTGCCCGATCTCAAATCCCAAAAATATCAAAATAGATAGGCTATTCCATCAACTTTTGTGATTTGAGATCGAACAAATTTGACCCAAATCTATGCGCCTACTTGGGGAAGTTATTTTGTCCCCGTTCCTAAACTCAACAGCTCAACAGCTTAACAGCTCGTCCAGGGGGCGCGAATTTGAAGACAGAAATACTATATGGTTTCCATCCTGTTTTTGAAGCTCTCAAGGCCGGCAGGAGAAGTTTTTTTGAGCTATTTATTGCAAAAGACAAAGTACCAAAGCAATTTGAAAAATTGCTGGCAATAGCTAAGACCAGAAAGATATCTGTTAAAAAACTAAAGCCATCTCAACTTAAATATTTAACCAAAACTGATCTGCATCAGGGAATTGGAGCAAAGGTAAGTCCATATTCATTTGTTGGACTCAATGATATTGTTGATAGGCCGCAACGTACTGATATCAAACAGTTGTTTTTATTGTTAGACACTGTGGTAGATCCGCACAACCTCGGCGCTATAATCAGAACAGCTCTTTGTATCGGAGTTGACGGAGTAATAATTACAAAAGACAGATCCGCCTTGCCAACACCGGCAGTCTCCAAAGTATCTGCCGGAGCGCTTGAGCATATTAATGTGGTATGTGTAACAAATATCGTAAATACAATAAAGATGTTGAAGGATAAATGCTTGTGGATTTTCGGAATGGACAAAAATGCAGATAAAAACGTTTTTTCCTGTGATTTTTCAGGCCCGCTTGGCATTGTTATTGGGGGAGAAGGTAAAGGATTACGCCCTCTTGTCAAAAAACAATGCGATATTTTGATTTCAATACCACAGATAGAAAAAATAAATTCTCTGAACGCCTCTGTTGCAGCAGCAGTTGTAATGTATGAAACTTTTAGACAGCGAAACTTATAGAGTGCCTAAAATGCCTAAAGCCTGCCCTGGTGCGACTCGTTCATATATTGATATATGGCTCGCTAAAAAACAACTTGGTATTTTTGCATCCCAACTTACCATATCTTTAATTGATTTTCATTCGCAAAAGTCCTCGAAACAGCTCGCTATTCCTGCGGTTTTGCTCAATCAGATCAATTAAATCTACGGCAATTTTGAGCGCAAATTCTACCAAGTTATTTTTTAGGGAGCCCATATACCTCGAAAGGTCACAAATAACGATTTTTCGCTGGCCATAAATATCAACAGCAGCGTTGCTCAGGCGTGTAATAGCCTGCTATTCCACGCCTTCGCTTGCTCATTGCTCACCGAAAAAAGCGCAATTCGTGACCCTCTGAGGTATAGAGTAAAATCGTTGGGAAATGAGCGAAAGGCTCACTGATTTCGAGACAACGAATGGGTTAGTGTGCCGTGATATCGTGTTTAACGAGGTCTGAATTATGGCAAGGAGAGGGTAAACAATGAAATTTCGGTGGTCCCTACAAAGCAGTGCGGGTCAATAATTTCAATAGGTTGCATATCATGTCGTCATACAGCACATAGAGAAGAATCAGGTGTTTACAAAGTAAAACAGGGCAATATTCTCAAACCTGCACTGCTTTGTAGGGACCACTCGCTATTCCATCAACTTTTGTGATCTGAGATCAAACAAATTCGACCCAAATCTGTGCGCCTACTTGGGGAAGTTATTTCGTCCACGTTCCTAACATAGATTTTATCTGCCCTGATTTATAATCAAAGCCCTTTTTGACTTTCGTCTTTTTTTTGTCCATCTCCATGTCTTTTCCATAGCCTGTTTCGATATTTATTCCATTCTATTTTGCGCCATAATCCTTTGGTGCTAAAACATTCCCATGCCCAGCGGACCCATTTTATAAAGGCAAAAGCGATCCACAGCGCCCAGGCTAGAATTGCAATACGATAGATTGTAAGTGGAAGCGAAAAAACCCAGGCCTGTGGCAAAATTTCTCCTGATATATCCTGATACCATTTTAACAGGTAACTAGCGGAACCGTTTCCACTGATTTGCATGTTCGGGTAGCCCAAAAGCCCCTGCTTGATTCCGAACAATAAAGAACCGAATGCAGCGATGGAAAATAATATAATGACAAGTTGAAATAAATTAAATGTAAAGTTTGATAATTTCTCAGCAACCTGTTTCCGGTAGCCAAGCACAAGAAACCAGCCGGCAACGGGTATTGCAATCAACAAAGAGCCTTGAGTTAATCCAAGGCTTAAAAGTACCCAGTGATGAAATTTTAAGGGAGTTATCTTTAACTGTCCAAGACCAAAGGATAATAGAATAATTACAAAAACAACGCCCCAGAACAGTACGGCCGGTCCAAGATACGGACCACCGCAAAACAAAATCCATCTGTCTCTGGGCATTGAAACAGAAATAAAGGAATCAACACTTTTCATGCCAAGATCTATCAAAGATGTTTTTAATATGGTTTCTATATCTTTTAATTCTCTCCAAACGAGTTTAATATCCTGCTGCCCCGGTGTAAGCGGAAGACTCACACTGTTTTTGTCTTGTCTGACAGGCTGAGACTTGCCGTTAATAGAAACAGACGTAAGTTTTGCGTTATCCGGAATCTTTATGGTATGCCTTCCGCCTCTGCTGCTTCTTATATTAAGATTCAATATGGCATTTCTAATCCTTTTTCCCGGGCTTAAAGATAGTTCACTGCTTTCGATGGTGTGAGTCTGCCCCTTTATTCCTTCCGGCCTTGTAATTTTAATGGCAATTTCCTCTCCAGGCCAGGGCCGCCATTCAGGGAACCAGTTGCCGGATTTATTCTGATGATGAATTACAGGTATTCCGCTAATTTCAGCATGCCACAATGTTCCGATGTTCACCTGCCAGACTTGGGCCCAGTCAAGAGTATCTTCTGCTTTTAATACCAGTTCATCTTCTATCTTAAGTGATGAAAACCATCTGAAATTTTTCTGATCAGGAGCCATGTTCAGAAGAACATTGCCGTTTTCCACGCGAATATCAGATGTAACTGATTCTCCTGCAAGCAAAGGCAC
>JABZFQ010000349.1 GCA_014237365.1 Desulfobacteraceae bacterium
TCACAAAAGTTGATGGAATAGCTTACCTATTTCAATATTTTTGGGATTTGAGATCAAATAAAGGCGGCCTGAAGCTGTGATGCATAGTTGGGGAAGTTATTTCGTCCACGTTCCTAATACACGTTTTTTCGAAAAAAGTGTAAACTGGTAAATGAAGGATGCCAAACCATATGTTTGTCTTTTCTCAAGAAGATTATATGCCAAATGCTGACGACCCGCTTGATTTTCGAAGGGATGTTATTCTTCAAAATTAGAATTGCTGCTTTTGGAATTTAACTCTTTAAATCATTCCATATATATGATATACTAATTTATTCCCGAGTACGAGCACGAGCACTAAGTTCATATCTCAAGTTTCGCCCCACCTGTTTATCAAAAGGAAATTGAACAAAAATGAGCCCTACTTTTATTAAAAAGCAAGAAATTCATACGCTCAAACAGTTTTATAACCAGATGGCTATGACTCGGGCCGTGCGTTATAAATTGGTTGAAAATATATTTACATGTCTTTCAATTGACTGCGACCTGATCAAATCGCTAAAAAACGCTCTCTTCTCGCTTGAAGAGATCAGTTCTGAAGATGGGTTAAAGTTGCTGTATATAGATGACTCAAAGAAAATAAGCGCCAGGTTGATTTATGAGATCTCGGAACTTAAAAAAGATATTTTCTTTCTGGAAAATACTGAAAAAAAGTTTATTGAACACCTTGAAAAGCTTCACGATGGGTTCATAAATCAGGTAAACAAAGGCATAGAAAAATTACAGGGTTTGAAATTTAACTGCTTTATTACCGACCGGGACGGGACAATAAACAACTATTGCGGCAGATACTGTTCTTCTGTTCAATCTGTTTACAATTCTGTTTTTCTTACCCGTTTTGCCAGGAAAAAAGCCATAAATTCCATAATCATAACTTCGGCCCCGCTAAGTGGTCCTGGCATTCTTGATGTCTGCGTAAACCCGGACAAGACTTTTATTTATGCGGCTTCAAAGGGAAGGGAATGTATTGATCTTAGCGGAGAACGAAAGATTTATCGTATTGAAGAAAAAAAACAACGGCTTTTAAACAACCTTAACAAAAGGCTGCTCAATCTTGTAAAAAAGCCTGTTTTTGAAAAATTTTCCATGATAGGATCAGGCCTTCAGTTTAAATTCGGCCAGACAACCATTGCTCGCCAGAATATCCGAAAGTCGATACCTGAATCTGAATCAAAAGAATTTTTAGAAAAGATCGGGCAAATTGTTCAAGAAATAGATCCCGGGCAAGAAAATTTCAGAATTGAAGATACGGGTCTTGATATTGAAATAATACTTACAATTGAAGACTCGTTATCGGGAGCCAAAGATTTTGACAAGGCAGACGCTGTAAGATATCTTGATGATGCATTAAAACTAAACATGAAACAAGGGCCGCATCTTATTTGCGGAGATACATCTTCCGATGTTTTGTTAATAGAAGCCGCTATGGAGAAAACGCCTGATACATGGACTGTTTTTGTCACAAAAGATAGAGAACTTGCAGCAAGGGTAAAAGCTATCTGCTCAAATTCATTTATTGTAACAGAGCCTGATATACTTGTCACAATACTGGGATTACTATAGACTTTCAGATAAATAATTTCAATGCGTTATCAGTCGTTGACGTATAACTCATACGCCTTCCTCCTTCTATCCTTGTGAAATTAATTATCTGAAAGTCTATACTTAGGGTTCGATAAAAAATAACTTGACATTTTTGCATCCCAACTTCACCATATCTTCCATTGATCTTTATCCGCAAAAGTCCTCGAAATAGCTCGCTATTCCTGCGGTTTTGCGGATAAAGATCAATTAAATCTACGGCAAATTTGGGCGCAAATTCTATCAAGTTATTTTTTACCG
>JABZFQ010000367.1 GCA_014237365.1 Desulfobacteraceae bacterium
TCCTGTCCAGATGCAATTGCACAGGTTTTGAAGAAATTGACAAATTCTGATTTTGTTGAGAGAAAAACCATGATGTGTGTTTGCCCGGAATGCGGCGGGATAATGTCACATGAAGAGGGATGCATAATTTGTCGTTCCTGTGGATTTACAAAATGCAGTTAGGAACGAAGGTGCTTTTACCAGCGATTCAGTAAGCTTAGGAACGTGGACGAAATAACTTCCACAACTATGCATCACAGCTTCAGGCCGCCTTTGTTCGATCTCAAACCCCAAAATATTGAAATAGCGCGCTATTCCTTCAACTTTTGTGAGCTGAGATCAAACAAATTCGACCCGAATCTGTGCGCCTACTTGTGGAAGTTATTTCGTCCCCGTTCCTTAGCGCCTGGGCAACATAAAATAGAGTTGTTATGGGGCAGGTAAAAACCGAAGAAAAATCCTGATTATAACGGATTTGGGGGAGGTGCTCGATAACCTCCCAAAGAAGCTGATATCAAAAGGTTCTCCAGCCAGTTGTCATGATACCGAAAGTGGTTAAGTCGTTCAGCTGGACTTTGAGCTCCGTGATATTTTTTGATAGTTATTGGGTTTGAAGGCGCAAAATTTAGAATAAGCGCCCATGCTCTTATGTTAAGTTCTGCAGAAGAACGAAAACCGTGAAAATATTGGGCGCTGAAAAGATGCATGTCCATTCTTTGCATCAGGCGATCCAACATATTACTTGTTCTGTGAGAACCAGCATGATCATAGGCTATCGAAAAAGATGCAATATTGTCTCGCAATTTCTTGTTTTTTTTCGTTATAAAACAAGGAATTGAACTCTTCTTTGCCCACTCATAAAGTCTTCTTACACGTTGTTAGGGACGGGGGGACGTCCTTAAATACTCAAATAACTCAATCGTCCAGATGACAATCTGCTTCTTTCGCTATCTTCTCTCCTCTTTTTACTGCGTAGCTCACCGCAGCAAGTGTCATGTCAAGTCTTTTTGATAAATCCGCCATTGGAATCCTAAGCTCAATCGCGCACCAATAACAAAGTAAATCCCTGGCCCTGGCCCTGTTCCTTTGCCGTCCTCTTCCGGTTATATAATCCTTCTCCAGATCGAATAGTGAAAAAACTCTATCAGCAACTTTTTCAAAATTAATGCCGCGGCTTTTCAGTCGATATTTCCGGGAAAAATTCTCATCCGCCTCAGAAAGTACATGCATTACAAAATCGCTCTCTCCCAATATTCGTTGATCGCTCTTTATACGATCCTGTCCGGCAAGCCTCATCTTTTTGACTTCATCCCATCCCCCAAGGCTCCTGATCAAACCACCACCTACCAGCTCAGGACGCCTTCCCATGGGAATTCCCTTTTCAACATACGATCGATATTTTTTTCGAGCTTCACCGATCCTCTTACCAAAAAATCCCAAAACATATTCAATATCCTGCCACTGTCTTTTTTTCTTTCCCATCAATGCACTATGCCCGCAATAAGAATAGCGATCCAGTTCCTTTAGATCTGTTACTATTTTCGCCCTCAAGGGATGCAAATGAATATACCGGACCAATTCCTGAAAATAGCGATCTTCCTGGCATATGACGGATTTGTATCTGTTTTGGAAAAGTTGACCATGGCGCCTGTGTCTTTTGTTAAGATACCGCTGATCATGATATGATGCAAGAAGCCGGGAGTGTCTAGTCTCGCTGTTCTGGGCATGGTCGAATGCATACCACCAAGAATACTCGATGTCAATTTGCTTTAGGAACGTGGACGAATTAACTTCCGCAAGTAGGCGCACAGATTTGGGTCGAATTTGTGCGATCTCAGATCACAAAAGTTGAAGGAATAGCGAGCTATTTCAATATTTTTGTGATTT
>JABZFQ010000138.1 GCA_014237365.1 Desulfobacteraceae bacterium
ACTGATTATTCAATTCCCGGCGTGGAGGCCATGGCAGACCACTTATGGAATGAACGGGAGTTCACTGCACCTATTGCCAGCGGTTCACATAAGACCGCCGGAATGGTGGTTGTACCGTGCAGTATGAAGACACTTGCAGGAATTGCAAATGGTTTCTCTGATACACTTATAGGACGCTGTTCCGATATCTGCCTGAAAGAAGACCGCAGACTTGTGCTTGTTCCCAGGGAGACTCCTCTTAGCCTTATTGACCTGGAAAATATGGTGAAAGTCAGGCAAGCCGGGGCCGCGGTGTTGCCTGCATGTCCCGGGCTGTATCCAAAACCGCAGTCTGTGGATGAAATGATTGATTTTGTTGTGGGCAGGGTACTTGACCTGTTGGATATAGGGCATGGGTTATACCGTAAGTGGGAATAAAACGGGTAAGAGAAAAACTTATCAGTTTTTTGGGAATTTTGGAAATTAACCAAACCAGGATAATATCAATCTGAAAGGAAATCAATTCCCTTATTTTGTTTTTCACTTCATTCTTGAATGTGCATAGTACAATGAACCCGCATTATTTTTCGTAAGTTTCTGCAAAGCAGGGCGGGAGATAAGTTGGAAGAGTTATATGATTATACTAAACCGTATCTGTTTTTTGTAACTTTCTTCCGCCGAATAAGGAAGAGCAATTACTCGCTCTTCCTTATTCGGCGGCAGTCATATGGAGTTCAAAATTATACTTACGGAGTAGTATTTATGACTGGTTGGAGATTTGTGTGGAGTTTGAGGATTTAATTTCAAAAACAACAAAAACATGAAACTTTATTCAACACGAATTTTCTTGTTTTTCTAAATACGATTTAATTGTACTTTTAAACACATGAAAATCATCAAGATAATTGGTTAAATAATAGTAGACCATGTCATCAGCTACATGTGGATAACGATGAATCAAAACATTTCGAAATCCTTTGAGGTTTTTCAGTGTGTCACTAAAATCCCTGGATATGACCATTTTTTCAGCCAGTATATCGAAAATGCCTTCTTCACTTGCAGGCAGGCCAAATCTTTCAGCAGAAACTATCATTGCCGATACATCGATTAATGATTCGATGGCCACCTCGATTGTTTTTTCGCATGCCCGCCTCCTAATTAATTGCTGTAAATATTCTTCTTTATCTGGTAGCATTTCCTTGAGTTCTTTGACGTACCCTGTCATCTCATCTAGTTTCGAAAATATACGCATCCTGTCTTTTTGTTCTATGAATTACACCCCCAGACCTGAATAATACATATTAAGACGCGGCTTGAAATGCTCAAAATCCCTGATAGTTCTTATAAATGTGTTAAATAGTTCCCTGTAACCCTTATAAAAAATAACATTGCCGTACGACACAATGTCTTTCCGGATATAGAGCGGTAGATCCTGGAAGGTTTGAATATCAAATTCATTGCCGACCCTGCCAAGAATCGTTACTCTGAAATCAAATCTTTCTTTCTTATCACCTTCATAGAACACAGCCAAGTCGATATCAGATAATTCTGTCATTTCCCCTTTTGCTGTAGAACCATATAAAATGATGAATCGTACCTTATCTCCACCAATAGTTTTAATTTTCTCGACCACACCCGATATGCCTGGTACCAGATTGCCCTTTGATGCCATAAATTACCTTTTATGATGCTTATTATAAGATTTTTCTGATTATTATCATCAATTTCATTCCATAAATTTGTTTGCCCGTAGACAGTATCTCCAAACCATGGCGTCAAGTTAGGCTTGCAACTTCGTAAATTTCTCCATATATTTTTGGCTCGAAAAGCTTACTCAGTGCCATAAAATTGTTCCACAATCCAATAAGAAAAGGTTAATATGTATG
>JABZFQ010000230.1 GCA_014237365.1 Desulfobacteraceae bacterium
ATCGTTTTGCACATTCCACCAATATCTCGCATATATCACAGAGCGGGGAACCATCCCCGAAAATCAATAACTTTGTTCTATTTTGGTTACACTCAAGTTAATTCGTCCACGTTCCTTAATAATCTGTCAAGTTTTGTTATCAACAGTTTTGACAATAAAGATATAAAATGATTGTTCTATATAAAACTATTTGTTATTATTAAATTGTTGGCATCTTTCACGACAAGTCAAAAGTAGTTTACACTTTGTTGATCTTGTGTTTGTGCAGTGAAATTTGAAAATAGAAATTGGAAAAATACTAAGATGTAGATGCGTTACCTAATTTCCAGTTTCCAGTTTCGATATCGGCATTCAATTCGATAATACACGCTTTTTCGAAAAAAGTGTAAACTGGTAAATGAAGGATGCCAAATTGTTCATTGTTTCTTATATATACTTTGCACGGCTATAAACTGCGCTTTTTGAAACGGTCAGGATTATAAGGAAAAATTAAACCACGAAGGACACGAAGGAACACGAAGATTAGAATTAATGCTTTTTATAATTTCTTTGTGTTCTTAGTGAGCTTCGTGGTAAAAAAAACATAATAAAAAAGCTCGGATTTTGAAGGCTCACAGTATAGGGGGAAAGATTGCTTGCAAAAATTTTAAGCAGTGCTGTTATCGGGATAGATGCATACCTAATTGAAGTTGAGGTTGATATAATGCCAGGACTCCCTACTTTTACCACTGTAGGACTTCCTGAGGCTTCTGTAAAAGAAAGCAAAGAGAGGGTTAAATCCGCTATTAACAATTCAGGCTTCATTTTTCCTGATGACAGAATAACTGTCAATTTAGCCCCTGCAAATATTAAAAAGGAGGGTACAGGTTTTGATTTGCCTATAGCATTAGGTATATTAGCCGCAACTAACATTATTCCCCATGAAGTTTGTTCCAAATACCTCATTTTAGGCGAACTCTCATTGGATGGTCGTATTAAATCTGTAAAAGGCTCACTTCCCATGGCTATAGCGGCAAAAACAGCAAACTATGAAGGGATAATTGTTCCTTACGATAATGGCAGAGAAGCATCTGTAGTAAAAGGAATTTCAGTTTATCCTGTAAAAACCCTATCTCAGGTAGTAAATTTTTTCCGCGGATTCTCTCAAATTCCAGCCGAAGTAACAGATATTTCTGCCATATTTGATAGAAATGGCAAGTTTGATATGGATTTTTCCGAGGTAAAGGGCCAGGAACATGTAAAAAGGTCTCTGGAAGTTGCAGCAGCAGGTGGTCACAACCTTATTATGATCGGGCCTCCAGGATCAGGCAAAACTATGCTGGCAAAACGCCTTGCCAGCATACTACCTCCAATAACATTTGATGAATCCATTGAAACCACAAAAATATTTTCTGTAGTTGGAATGCTGACAAAAGGCCAGGCGCTTATTACAAAAAGGCCTTTCAGGTCCCCTCATCATACAATATCAGATGCAGGTTTAATAGGCGGAGGTCAGGTTCCAAGGCCGGGAGAGGTCAGTCTATCGCACAATGGAGTACTTTTTCTGGATGAACTCTCGGAATTTAAAAAGCATGTATTAGAAGTTCTTCGACAGCCTTTAGAAGATCAAACGGTAACTATTTCACGCGCTTCTTCAACAATTACTTATCCTTCAAGTTTTATGCTGGTTGCTGCAATGAACCCTTGCCCGTGTGGTTATTTTTCTGATCCAAAGCACGAGTGCAGGTGTTCGTATCAGCAGATCCACAGGTATAGATCAAGGATTTCAGGCCCTCTTATGGACAGAATAGATATTCATGTTGAAGTTCCTGCCGTACCATACAAGGATCTTATGGGAAAATTCAATTCAGAATCGTCTGAAAATATCAGAAACAGGGTTTCAGCGGCACGCAAACTTCAGTCTCAAAGATTTGCAAAATCAAAAATATACTGCAACGCTCAGATGAACTCTCGCCATATAAAAAAACATTGTAAAATTGATAACTCATCCTGCAATCTTCTGGAATCAGCCATAGATAAACTTGGCCTTTCCGCCCGGGCCTACAACCGCATACTTAAAATTGCCAGGACTATTGCAGATCTTGAAGCTAAAAACGATATAAAGATTGACCACATTTCAGAGGCGGTTCAATACAGGAGTCTGGACAGAAGTAAGCAATTTGTCTGATGTCCACAGTACACAGAAGAAACCAACCAGCCCTTTACTGAAGATGCACTAAAAAAAAGTATTTGATGAAACAGCCGGCCAACCCTGGCTGGCAAACCGTATTGGCACCATCTTGACGGGTGCAATACAAAAAAGTGACATAGAACAAAACGTGACCATTTTGCCCCCCAATATTTATTTAGAGATTGTTTGATATTATTCAGAAGTTATGATATTAAAAAAATTACCATTAGGAACGGGGACGAAATAATTTCCCAAAGTAGGCGCATAGATTTGGGGAAGTTATTTCGTCCCCGTTCCTTAGAGCCAGTTTGAAAACTAGGGAATTGAAGCGAAAAAGTGTGAAAATGAGGTCAAATTTTTTCAAATTTGAGGTTAATAGCCGGCCTATTGGCTGAAAATTTGGGAAGATTTGAACCATTTTCACCCTTTTGCAGCCAATTCATCAGTTTTCAAACAGGCTCTTAGATTACAGTTTTGTGATAATAAATTCTGAATTGTGATTTGGAATTATGATGTGCTTCGATAAAAGACATAAAAAATTATCACCCAAGTTGAGTGATTTTTTGCGAAGAAATGTGCTAAGTTTTTGATGTAGCAAGATTTGCGAAAATCGTAGGTATACCAATGGATATGTTGAGACTTTTCGCGAACCCTTGATGCACAAGAGATTGGTACAGGTCGAGTAAAAAAGCGTTCAACTTGGGTATATTACATTTCATCTTTATACTGATATTGTTAAAGATGCTTTTGGTTTTTGTGAGGTGGGTTGCATATGAAAGAGGGAATGGTAAAATGGTATAATGAGAAAAAAGGCTATGGTTTTATTGAAACCGAAAACGATGGGGATGTTTTTATGCACAGCAAAAGCATCAAAGACCATGGCTTTTTTGTGTTGCAAAAATCTGATAGAGTAACATTTGAAATAAAGGAAACACGTCACGGATTACAGGCAGCCAATGTTAGAATAGTAAAATAACTTGAGTGTAACCAAGATAGAACAGTTGTAATTGGGAAAAAACAAAACATAACAGTTCAGCGCTATCGTCATTTCGGCTTCAGGTAATAAACTTTGAAAATGGCTGAAACTCACGCCAAAGTGACTCTAAAGAAAAAACAGATCCGAAATTTAAAATAGCAATAAACCAAACATGTTATGCTTAGAAACGTGGACGAATTAAATGTATAGGTGTTCAATTTTGGTTACACTCAAATAAATTTTTTGGGGAAAAAGCTTAACGATCTTGATTTATTTTTTTAAAGCGCGTCTTTGATGGCGTGCCGGTTTCGTTCTTAGGGAAAGATCTATTTGTCAAAGTGGCAACAACCTAAAGTTTGAAACCATTAGATTTTTTTGAAAGGAGATTATCACTATGGCTAATGGAATTGTGAAATGGTTTAATGACCAAAAAGGTTTTGGATTCATTGAACAGGAAGATGGTCCGGATGTATTTGTTCATCATTCAGGAATCAACTCATCTGGTTTTAAATCCCTTAATGAGGGAGATCGAGTTACATTTGACATTGAGCAAGGGCAAAAGGGTCCTGCTGCCGTAAATGTAATTGTAGTTTAGCTAAATATTTTGTAACAAAAACCAATACCGATCGGCACACTTTTTGCTGAAATACATAACTGCTTGATTTTATTAGATGGCTGAAAACAAATAGATTTGGCATATAAAATATTTTTCAAAAATAGTTTTTCTTGAATGCAGTAATATTAAGTGGTTGCAATTTGATAAGCAATATTCATGCCAAACACTATTGAACAAAAATATTAGCGAAAAAACCATCTGTTGTAATTCACGCTCAACTAAGGAACGTGGACGAATTAACTTCCCCAAGTAGGCGCATAAATTTGGGTCAAATTTGTTCGATCTCAAATCACAAAAGTTGATGGAATAGCCTATCTATTTTGATATTTTTGGGATTTGAGATCGGGCAAAGGTGGTCTGAATCTGTGATGCATAGTTGGGGAAGTTATTTCGTCCACGTTCCTTAGGACTCGCCCAAAAATAACTTCACATTTTGATGCGCCGATTCATCCCGCATGACTGCGTTGCTCGTCGGTTAAATAGCCTCGCTATTCGCCCTCCGCGCGTCTTGTCATGCGAGTGCCTCGACACCTGAAAATGTAAATTTATTTTTGGGCGAATCCTTATTTTTCTTATCCCGAAAACAGCTTTAGGAACGTGGACGAATTAACTTCCACAAGTAGGCGCACAGATTTGGGTCAAATTTATTCGATCTCAGATCACAAAAGTTGAAGGAATAGCTTAGCTATTTCAATATTTTTGTGATCTGAGATCAAACAAAGGCGGCCTGAAGCTGTGATGCATAGTTGGGGCAGTTAATTCGTTCACGTTCCTTAAGCGTTTTGGTGTAATTATGCACCTTCTGCCAGCCATCTCGTCTTTCAGCTCCTATTAAACAGTTAATGCCCAAAACGACCTGTTGCTGCCGATCTCGTTAAGGTAAATTAGAATATGGAAATACCGCTACTAAATGACATTGTCGTTATATTTGGACTGGCTATTGCAGTCCTCTTTATATGTCATCAATTTCGCGTGCCGTCGGTTGTGGGATTCCTCCTCACGGGGATATTAGTCGGACCTTATGGTTTTGCGTTGGTAAAGGCAGTTCATGAAGTTGAAATTTTAGCAGAAATCGGTATTGTGTTACTGCTTTTTACCATTGGGATTGAGTTCTCACTTGAAAAGCTGTTGCAAATCAGGAAATCCGTCCTGATGGGCGGCTCGCTTCAGGTGTTGCTGACCTTTGGGGCTACTTTTTTAGTAGCGAGGCGGTTTGGCCAAGCTTCTGGTGAGGCGGCCTTCATCGGATTTCTCGTCGCCCTGAGCAGCACGGCCATTGTACTCAAACTAATCCAGGAAAGAGCCGAGGTTGATAGTCCACACGGGCGCACAACTCTTGGCATCCTGATCTTCCAGGATATCATTATTGTTCCTATGATCCTGCTCACTCCGCTACTGGCTGGTGCAACAGGGAATTTAGGTGAATCCATCCTCGTTCTTCTGGCCAAAGGAATCGGTATAATTCTGTTGGTGATGGTCAGCACTAAATGGATTGTGCCCCATGCATTGTATCAAATCGCAAGAACACGCAATCAAGAAGTTTTTTTATTAAGTGTGGTTGTAATATGCCTTGGTGTTGCGTGGCTAACTTCCAAGGCAGGGCTATCCCTTGCCTTGGGTGCGTTTTTAGCAGGATTGATTATTTCCGAATCTGAATACAGCCATCAGGCACTCGGGAATATTTTACCCTTTCGGGATGTCTTTACAAGCTTCTTTTTTGTTTCCATTGGTATGCTGCTGGATGTAGACTTCCTTTTCCAGCAACCGGGAACCATTGCGCTGATCGCTTTGGGAGTTTTGATTTTAAAATCTATCATTGCCTGTTTTGCAACAGTTTTATTAGGATTTTCTTTTCGCACTTCAATTCTGGTTGGCCTTGCACTCAGTCAGGTTGGTGAATTTTCTTTCATTCTATCCAGGACCGGAGTTGAACATGGTTTGCTTGCCGGAAATGTTTATCAGATGTTTCTGGCTTTCTCTGTACTTAGCATGGCGGCGACACCATTCATTATAACACTGGCGCCACGCGCGGCCGATATTATCCTGCGGTTGCCATTGCCAAAAAGATTAATATCGGGTTTTTATCCTGTTGCAGAGATAAAGGTTAAGGTTAAAAAAGACCACCTTATTATAATCGGCTTTGGAGTCAATGGTAGAAATGTAGCACGAGCCGCACTGTTATCAGGTATCCCTTATGCAGTCATTGAAATGAACCCCACAACAGTTAGGAACGAACAAGCACAGGGGGAACCGATTTATTATGGCGATTCAACCCAGGAGGTCGTACTTCAGCACGCAAACATCAAAGATGCGAGAATAGTTGTAACCGCAATTAATGATCCAGCGTCAACCCGTAGAATTACCGAAATCATTCGTAGACTTAATCCAAAGGTTTATTTGATTGTACGGAGCCGTTATCTCCAGGAGATGAAGCCTTTGTATGAATTAGGAGCTAACGAGGTCATTCCGGAAGAATTTGAGACATCAGTGGAGATTTTTACCCGGGTTTTGGCTAAATATCTTATACCAAGAGATAAAATCGAAGCATTGGTCGCTGAAATACGATCAGATGGTTACGAAATGTTTCGAAGCCTTTTCAAAGAGTCGTCATCTTTTTCCGATTTAAACCTTCAGCTTCCCGATGTTGAAATCAGTACGCTGAGGGTTTTTGAAAGAGCACCTTTAGTTGGAAAAAGTTTAGCTGAAATTGAGCTGAGAAAGAAATATGGAGTTACAGTATTAGCAATACGACGAAACTCACAAATATTATCCAATCCAAACGTAAACATGCCATTTTGTGCTAACGATGTGCTTTTTGTCCTTGGACCACCAGACAGGGTCACAGAGGTCTCTGGTTTATCTCAAAATCCAGAAGAAGGGGATGCAAGTTAATGAATCCAATCTCAAATCCCAAAAATATCAAAATAGCCAGCAATTACATCAACTTTTGTGATTTGAGATCAAACAAATTTGACCCAAATCTATGCGCCTATTTGGGGAAGTTAATTCGTCCACATTCCTTAGCACAATTTTTTGCCTTAAGCGGACATGTCCTAAATGTAAGAGAGATCAAGTTGTCCCTGCGTGCAAAAGACTAGAAAACGTGCGTTAATTCCGACATTGAATTAACTCAACCAGCGTAAAAAATTTTGCTGTCAACACAACATTTTTGAAAAAGGACTTGAGATTTCTTTTAAATGTTATAAAGATTCACCGAATAAAAAATTTGAAAATTCGGTCAAAATCTTCGACGACATACAACTTAGGAACGTGGACGACTTACTCAGATTTTTTCTTCTATCCTTGTGAAATGAATTATCTGAAAGTCTAGAAAGGAATATTAACTTTATGTCTAAATCAATAGGAATCGACCTTGGAACAACTAACTCAGTTGCTGCAATTAAGAAAGTACATACAGAGGTGTTAAAAAACGCTGAAGGAGAGTTTATTACTCCTTCCTGTGTTACTGTGAAAAAAAAGAAGCTGCCATTCTCCAAGCCTGTTTTTGTTGTGGGAAAACACGCGTTGGAATGGATGAAACAAGACCCTGAAAATACCATCGTGGCTATCAAGCGGCTGATGGGAAGAAGTCACCTAAATAAGCATGTTCAACAGATCATCGCGAATCGTGAACTGCACTACCAGATCAATCGTCACTCTAAAGGGACAGAAAAGAGTCTGGCTGTTATTCTTAACGGCAAGGAATACACGCCGGAAGAGATATCGTCTAAGATACTTGAGAAAATTCGAATTGATGCGGCAAAGTCCCAAAACGACGAGGTGGATTATGCTGTAATCACCGTACCCGCGTATTTCAACGACAAGCAAAAACATGCTACCAGGACTGCTGCTGCTCTGGCCGGGTTAAAAGTCCGCAGATTACTCCCCGAACCTACAGCCGCCGCCATATCTTTTGGAGTGGATAACATCAAGGGGGATGAGGGTAAAACTGTCCTTGTTTTTGATTTTGGAGGCGGCACCTTTGATCTGTCCGTACTTAGCATCAGCGGTGGGCAATTCATTGAGCAGGGCAAGGGCGGTGACATGTGGCTTGGAGGCGAAGATATTGATCGTTTTATAGCTGATTACGTCCTGGCGGAAACCGGCAAGGAATATCAGATCGACAACATGAAGGAATTTATAGAAAATCAGGCTGGGAAACAAAAAAATCTCTTTCTTGGAGAACTGAAGACAAAAGTGGAAAAAGCCAAAATCAGATTAAGCGACGAGGATGAGGCCTATATTGAAATATTGGGCATTCTGAAAGATAGTGACGGCGACAGTATTGACGTAGACGTGGAATTGACACGAAAACAATTTAACGAAATCATAACTCCTGTTGTTGATACTACAATCAGGCTTACCCGAAGGATACTCGAAGATATTCATTTTACACCTGACCTTATCGACAATGTTCTCCTGGTTGGGGGAAGTTCACGGATTCCAAAGGTAGTCGAAGCAATGAAACAGGAGTTTGGAGATGAAAAGGTGCTGGTGCATGAACGCCCCATGCTCGCTATTGCAGAGGGTGCTGCCATTCTGAGTCACCGTCTGGCCGATACTTATGAGTGTCCCAAATGCGGCCAGACAGTTTCACAGTCGGATAAGGTGTGCAAGAGTTGCGAATTCGATCTGGAAAAATATATTATTGAACAAGGAGTTATTGATATTGTTCACTCTGCTGCTCATGATTACTATATTTATCTTGAAAACAATGAAAAACACTTATTTGTTGAAAAGAATACACCCCTTCCTTTTGAAAAGACCGAGGTGTTTAAACTGGTACATCCGGAACAAAAACTAGTGCACATGAAATTTATTAATGTTGTAAATGAAGCAGATGAACCTATTGGTGATCTCTGGCTTGGAATTGATATAGATGAGGAAAAAGATGAAAAAAAGAAAAAGGATGCTCTCCATGTGGCGATCACCCTGAAGATTGACGAGAACAATCTTATAGACGTCACTGCGGTCCTGAAAGAATATCCGGATATCCAGTTGTCAAAGACTCTCTCCAGAGGAAAATCTGACGAAAAACTCTTTCTTTCTCTGGAAAAAACAATTGCCGAAGCCAACCAGAAAAGTTATTCCGAGTACACAATAATAGACCTTCTCTATCGGTCTCTATCAATCATCAAAAATATTCATACAGTAGTCGATCAAAAGACAGGAGAAGTGGATGAACCGATGTACAAGCTATCTGCCATGAAGATTGAAAAGGCAGCGAGAATGGCTGCCGAAGGGCACAACAGCAAAACTTCTATTTATTACGCCAATACAGCTCTTCACAGTTTCGGTCCAGCTATCCGCTCCAAAAATCAAGAAGATATTCGCAAAAAGATGAAGCGTCTGGAGGAGATGGATGAACATGGAACATATGATGAGAATGTTCGAGCTCTCAAGGATTTTGAGGAATCAGTTGACAAGCTCGGAGGAGTCAATGCTCTGATGCAGATTCAAAAGGCTGGAGATATCTGTATGGAGACGCAACCGTCAAAGGCCCCTAAATTCTATCGATGCATAGAAGATATTATGGAGGAATTCAAGCATGGAAATGAAAAAAAGGCGCTTGAGTTGCTAACCACAATAATGCCCGAAGCTTATATTATCATAAATAAGTTCGAAGCAAAAACCGGTGTGATTTACAAGGATATTGCCAAATAAATGACTTCTGAAACCGCCTGTCCTGTATGCGGTCTATCATTCATACCATCCGACAAGTCTCAATGTCCCCAGTGTGACTCAGAACTGACCTGTTTTAGGGTTCTGGATTCATTTCCTGATGAACCTGTCAGAAAAAATACTGGATCAAGAAAACAGGCAATTTTACTTATTATCGCCAGCCTTGTTCTTGGCTTGATCAGCGTCATGTCTGCTTATCAGCTCTATTTGTTAAAGCAGCTTGAAAATCGGATTTTAGAACGAAAAACATCTTTCATTAATGCTGGGCCGGATGACGGATTAAAGCACTTTGTGATAGATCAACCAGGGCCGCGCACAAACGGTGCTGCCGGAAATAAGGACATACTCGAAACAAAAGAGGATATTAAAGGGCAGTCGGGTCTGATAAAGCCTTCGGAAAAGGTGGACATTGGAACCGGCCTTGCTGAGGATAGTAGATTTTGGACATATTGGGCCACTGAAAAGGATACTCTGTGGGATATTTCACAAAAACATTATGGCTTAGGAGACTATTATCCTGTACTTCTTGAGCATAATTGTCACCTTGGAATTTACGATATCGGAGACGGAATACAGATAAAAATTCTCAAAAATACTGCCATAGCACGAGACATATATAAAAAAATTACTGAAAAAAAGGGAGACAGCATATATTGGTATTACACAGTGGCTGAAGGTGACACCCTGCGGTCAGTCGCTGGAAAATTTTACAAAACAAAAAACATGATAAAACTGATCACAGATCTCAATCAAGAACTTGATTTGATGTCCGGTCAGCGGATCAAAATACTGCTGAAATAAATAGGTTATGAAAAAAAAGAACAAAAGTTTTGAATCAATATTGGCAAGGGCTGAGAAGTTATTTGACAGGGGAAACTATCTGTTGGCCAAAAAGGAGTTTGAAAAGGCAGGAAAGATAGAAAAACAAAATAATATTACTGAAAAGCTCAAAACATGCAAAAAAGAGATAGAAAAACTCAAAGTAAAAGATCTAATAAAAAAAGCGAGGAAATACACCAAAAAAAAGAAACTCAGAAATGCTCTTGAGTGTTTTGAGGAAGCTTATAAGATTTCCAAAGAGGATAGTATTTGTGAAAGAATAGAAGCTCTAAACAAAATATTGAGTGACAGTGACATTGAAAAAGCTGCAAGAAATGCTGAATCTGCCGGTCAGTACCTGAAGGCAGCCGAGCTTTACGAAAAAGCGTTTGCCAGCTCAAAACAAGATGCCCATGTTTTAAAAAGAGCGCTTTGCCTTGTTAAGGCGGAGAGATACAAGGATGCAATATCGGTCTTCAAAGATTTGAAGCCCTCTGATTCTTGCTCTCTCTACAACTATGGTTTTGCCCTTGCCAAGGTAGGTCAGTATTACAAATGTCTCAAAGTTTGGGATGATATTGCTGCAAAAAACAATGATTTTCTTGAACAAAAAGAGATTGTCATGTTTACATTGGCAGATGACATATATGGCCGGTTTGACAATGCCGGCGATTTTGCCAGGCTCTATAAAGAAGGAAAATATCTTCTTGATTTGACTGGCCGGCAAGATCTGGCCGAACTGGTGGAATACTGCAAGTATGCCTGGATCAAAGAACTCTGGAAGGATGAACAGTATGAAACAATATGGGAATTGGTTTTTGATTTTCCTGCCACGGCAGAACCAGCTCTTATCGCACTTTATGCAAAGACTTGCTTTAAGCTGGCGAAAAAATCCAGGACTCATCTATCCGATCTTTCGATGTTCTGGCTCACAGCAGTGTATAATCACGAGTTATCCGGGAAATTTTCCTCAGAGGCTAAAGAAAGAGAGAATATACGACAAAATTTGGCCCAAATGGCTGAGGCTTTGATAAAGAAAAAGGTTGGCTTTGGAGACGAAATTGCCAAAACAGCGTTAACCTCTTGGAATATTGATAAAAAATTGATTAAAGATATCCATGCTCTGGCAGGAGATCGTGAAGATACAGCTCACCTGATATGTACGCCACGATTTGCCGATCTTTTTGGCAAATCAGCGCAGATACTCCGATTAATCAAGAAGAATAAGACCTTCTTTGAAAATACAGAACAGTATCTGATGACAGGTTGTTACTATTCACTGGCAGGGCAAAGCCTGTATCACCTTGAAGCCCGGCAATACGAAAAAGCTTTTGACAGCCTGCCAAAGGTAATTGATGGAGATGAATTTGCAACTTACGGCATGCTGAAGGTAAAGTTTTTCTACGGACTTTATTGTTTGGAAATTGGAGAGAGGCAGCTTAAACAATGTTTTGATGCGGTTCCGGCTCTGTTTGATATTTCCTCTGATTATGAAAAAACCCTTATCGAAAAAGCAATTAAGTCTTATGAATTGGATGAATTGAACCGCTATGAGGAAGTTCTTAATATTATCCACATTAAAAGACCATCAAAGGAAATAAAGGATGCTCTCTCCCTGGTGATAAGCAGGCGAGCTATCGCAATGTATAATAAGAATCTGGTTAATGAGAAAACTTTGAACATAATTTTACAAAAGGCATTGGCACTTAATCCCAAAAACGAACATGCCCGCGTCAGCCTGGATGACACCAAAGTTGATCTTGAAATTATAGCTCTTGAGAGGGCTATTGG
Source organism: Desulfobacteraceae bacterium (assembly GCA_014237365.1). Lineage (GTDB taxonomy): Bacteria > Desulfobacterota > Desulfobacteria > Desulfobacterales > ETH-SRB1 > B13-G4. Next base: position 12,055 of record JABZFQ010000230.1, read on the forward strand.
CAAACATAAAATGAACAAGGCCTGTAAGATAGTGGTGGAATCCAAATCCGAGAAGGTGCGGTCATGTTTTTTCGAGTTCATGGAGTATTCTGTTAAAAACCTGTATAAAATGGACTTAGAAGACGAGAAAAAAATCTTTTTTCTGCAAGATACTTATAAATGGTGCGCTATAGTAAATAAATCACATTCCATCCTGCATGATATCAATGGTATGCTCAGGTCTCTGGAGTAGTATAGACTTTCAGATAAATAATTTCACTGTGTTAGGAACGTGGACGAAATAACTTCCTCCTTCTTGCCTTATGAAATTAATTGAGTGTAACCAAAATAGAACAAAGTTATTGATTTTCGGGGATGGTTCCCCGCTCTGTGATATATGCGAGATATTGGTGGAATGTGCAAAACGATTCGAACCTCCGGAA
>JABZFQ010000148.1 GCA_014237365.1 Desulfobacteraceae bacterium
CTCAAATCCCAAAAATATTGAAATAGCTCGCTATTCCATCAACTTTTGTGATCTGAGATCAAACAAATTCGACCCAAATCTGTGCGCCTACTTGGGGAAGTTATTTCGTCCACGTTCCTTATCAGGGAGACGAACATAACGTAAGTATTGCAGGAGCACAGGCAAAATGAATATCTCGGAAATTCTTGAACTGAACGACGGGCAAGGGAGGATGGTAAAAACTTCCCCAGAACTCGACAACTTTTCAGCCAGATCCAATTGGAGCTGGGAAGGCACTTCATCGGCATTGTCGGCCCGCGGGGAGTAGGCAAGACCGTAATGCTCAAACAACTGGCTCTGTACCAGCCCGACTCATTTTACCTTTCCGCCGATACTCTGGCAAGGTCGGATCTTTTCCAAACAGCCAGGATACTTTCGGAGCAATACAAGATAAATATCCTTTTAGTAGATGAAATCCATTTTTGCAAAACCTATGCAAAAGATTTGAAAAAAATATACGATTTTCTCAGTCTCCGGGTGGTATTTACCAGCTCTGTTTCTCTGTCTCTTTTTGACTCTGCCTATGACCTGTCCCGCAGGATAGTGCTTCGACACCTGTACCCTTTTTCATTCAGAGAATACCTGCTGTTTGCCAGGCATATTGAAATTCCGAAACTTACCCTGAATGACATTATTGAAGGGCAGTGGACAGCAGATCATATGAGATACAACCATCTCTTTGACGAATATTTACAGGGCAGGCTCTTCCCATTTTTTCTGGAAGAACCAAATTGTATGCCGCTTCTCCGCAATATATGTTCAAAGATCATACACAGAGACATACCAATGGCTTGCAATCTTCGATTTGACGATATTGAAAATACTCTGGAATTTATTGGGAAATCAGAGGTTGACGGGATCAATTTTTCATCGATTTCCAGAAATCGATGCTCTTCCGTTAATACTTTGATTTAGAAATACTTTTTATTTTCAGATAGTTATACTTTAGGCTATTAAACTCCTAATTTGTGTAATCATGTAGGTTGGGTTGAGAAACAGAGTCTCGAAACCCAACAACAGCTTAAGATCGTTGGGTTTAGCTTTGCTCAACCCAACCTACGGAAAGTGTCCAAAGAAAGATCAAAATATAATCAAAGTATTAACGGAAGAGCATCCCAGATTACGGACTTCATCTTAATGCCAGCCGTTCATAACATCCCGAATTAAATTGACGTTTGAGTTCCGGCAGCGTCCATCCTCCGGCCGTAGCTTCAATTTCATAAAATCGTCGCTCTTCAATGTTTTTAATACCAATCAGAAATACGTATTGCGACCAGCTCAAGGTGAATTGCGTAAATGGTGTCTGCATTTTTTTGAAAATGCCAGATCAGCAGATGTAGTCCGATGCTTTTGAGACTGCGGTAATTGCCCAGATGCTGTCTGGGTTTTCTTTTCTGGCGGTAATTGCCCAGATATCATCTGGCCAATTACCGCTTTTCGGTCCTGATAGGTCAGAAAAAATCGACGCATATACTCCAGATTGGTTTTAGAAAAACCACGCCCGAATTCATTTGTCAGGTTATGAGCAAGTAATTTGAGCAGTTCTTTACCATATCTTCAACTTGAACTTTGCGTCTGTCTTTTGAATATATCCATAAAAAAATATTTACAGTACACATATAGTGAATATATTATTCATATTTAGTTACTAACTTATTAGCAAGTAATCGTTTATCTGTTGTTACTATCATGGGGTGAATTATGGAAAATCCTTTTAGTTATACAAGCATTGTTGAGGGCGACTCTTTCTGCAACCGGCAAAAAGAAAAAGATGATTTGTTGAGTTTTATAATAAATTCTCAAAACATTCTCTTAAAAAGGCTGGACGTAAACGCCCTAAAATTAATACAATGCATGTTGATTTATATGGCACTCTGTCCGAAAAAGAATTCGTTGCAGCCATATTTTCAAGTTTAAGCCAGATAGAATCTAAAGTCGAAAGGCTGGTAAGCCTGTTAAAAAATACTGTTAGAAATATTAAATTAGGGTGGTCTATTGATCCGATATCTGGTGCGCCTTCCGGAATATCCGTCTCTTTTGACTCCGGATATAACGAGATAATGCTGGATAATATTATGGGGCTGCTCGACAGATTATCCCAAAAACAAAAATTAGTTGTAGTTTTTGATGAATTTCAGGAAATCGCCAATTATGGACAAAGAGGATTTGAAAAAAGATTGCGAAAGAATATCCAGTTGCATCAGAATATATGCTACATCTTCTGTGGAAGTCAGCGCCACATCCTGAATGATATTTTTAATAACAAAAATCGAGCTTTTTATAAATTGGCAGCATATTATCCTATCAATAAAATTGAAACCAGTTATTATTTTTCGTGGGCAAAAAAGCTGTTTTCTAAAAAGAATATCGAATTTGAACCCGGGATAATTAAAGATGTAATTTTCCGATGTGAAAATCATCCCATGTATGTACAACAGTTTCTTTATTTTTTATGGGATGAACCGGAAATTTCACCGGAAACCTTAAATAAAATAGAATTTAAAATCCTTCAAAGACATTATCA
>JABZFQ010000284.1 GCA_014237365.1 Desulfobacteraceae bacterium
AGGATTCGCCCAAAAATAAATTTACATTTTGAGGTGTCGAGGCGCTCGCATGACAAGGCGCGAGGAGGGCGAATAGCGAGCTATTTAACCGACGAGCAACGCAGTCATGCGGGATGGATCGGCGCATCAAAATGTAAATTTATTTTTGGGCGAGTCCTAAGGAACGGGGATGAAATAACTTCCCAATTATATGCGCCTACTTGGGGAAATTATTTCGTCCCTATTCCTTATTCGATTTTTTTGATTTATACCTCGGAAGGTCATAAATTGCGTTTTTTTCGGTGACCAATGAGCATCAAAAGCAAGACGCGAAGGTGCGGAATAGCAAGAGCTATTTCAAGCCTGAGCAATGCAGCTATTGGTGTTCAGTGCCGGCGAAAAATCACAAGATATGGCTTTTCGAGGTATATAATAAAAGATTCCCAAATGGCTTAACATCTTGTAATTGTATAAATTAACACGCAGAAGGCGTACCAATTTTCAGTTTTCAATAGTCAATTTTCAATCTTAAGCTTAACCAATTAAAATTATAGTACAATGATTCATTTGGGAAATTTTTGGTATATAAATAATATGATAAAAAAATCATTTACTATTGGCTAAAAATTTGATATAATTTAAATTATTTTATGCTTTTACAGCTAATGCATCAGTTTTCAAAATTTGTGTAGTCCCTACAAAACAATGCGGGTCAATAATTTCAAGGACTTACGGCCCACGTTTTCATGAGTGCGTTCAAGTAAAATCAATAAGTTATGCGCATAATTTTTGCCTATACCTCCAACCTGCATTGCTTTGCAGGGACTACCAATCAAAGCACTTAAACAAGAGGTAGTTATGACAAAAGCTATATCTCAAAAAATTCTTCATCAAATGGTTGCACGATGGGCATCATCTCGCCCGGAAAATTATCGATTTAAAATTTATACAGACACCTCAGATTTTTTTCGTGTAGAATATGGAAACGTGGTTGTTCTTAATGAAAAACCATTTCTAATTCTGCATAATACAAAGGAAGGACGTTTCGGGCTTGATGATGAGGAGAAATTTTGGGTGAAGCGATCTATTGACTTGACTGATGGGAGCAGGAAAATCTTAAAGCTTGTTTTTCATGAAAAGTTTATGGCTAACATTGCAGGTATTGATTTTGAGTGCTTTCGAAGCCCCAGAAAAGAAGCGCGCATCTTGAAACTGGTAACTGGTCATAAAAACTTCATGCAGGGATATGCGGTAGAGGATGAAAAGGGAAATATTGTTAGAATATTAGACATAGTTAATGGAAAAACTATCCATGATTATGTGCAAAATTTAATGCCCGATCATAAGACTTATTTTTATGAACGGTTTCCCGATCTCTTAAGTAAATATATTGAGTGTATTAAGGCTATTAGATTTCTACACGAAAATGGTGAGAAACACGGTGATATTCGTAGAGATCATATTTTAATTGACAGAGACAATGGAGATTTCCGCTGGATAGATTTTGACTATAATTACCGGCAAAGAGAGAATATATATGGTTATGATCTCTTTGGTCTGGGTAATATTTTAATATTTCTGACAGGAATGGGCGACGTAATGATGACTGACCTTAAGAAAAAAAACCATCCTGCTTTAAGTTCGCTGACAGATGATGATGTTAATATTGTTTTTCACAATCGTGTGGCAAATTTAAAAAAAATTTATCCCTATATACCCGAAACCCTTAACAAGGTTCTCATGCATTTTTCAAGTGGAGCCAAGTGGTTTTATGATCATACCAGTCAAATGCTGGAAGATTTAGAAGGATTCACGAGCTCAATTAATAATACATTGCCAAAAACTTGCAAGGAGGAAAAAACATGAATAAAGAGCTTGTTTTTAATAAGAACATTCTTATTGCAGTTGATGAGTCAGAAAATGCCCGTCGTGCAGTTTTATATGTGGCTCAACTTCTGGAAGGCGCAGAGGGCTTCAGTGTTACTATTCTGCATGTAATTAATGAACCGGAAGAAGATTACTTTCCTACAACCGATGAAAAGGAGAAGTGGCTCAGCCAGTATAAAAAGAAAGTTGATAAAATGCTTGAAGACTACTGTCAGATATTCATACAGAAGGGTTTTGATCGGAGCGCGGTTTCGGTTCGCTCTACCTTGCGTTACTGTCCATCCATGGCACAATGTATTCTGGAAGAAAGAGATGAGACTGAATACAGCACCGTAGTGGTTGGAAGACAAGGGCTTTCACGAAGCCAAGAATTCCTCTTTGGCAGTGTCTCCAGCAAGATAGTTAACTATGCGCGGAACTGTACGGTCTGGGTGGTTGAGTAAATGTTGTTTCAATATGTTATGGGAGAAAATAACTGAAGAACGAGGACGAAATTGATCCCTAAAAGGTGTCAAAGATCAGTTTAGGTTTTTAATTCATTGGAGCTCATCATTTTCTCTTATGAAGAGTAAAAGCATTGTTGATAGCGCTACAACAATTGAGGCAAGGTAAAATAGGGATTTAAGTCCATATAATTTGACCATATAACCACCTAATGCAAGACCTGCCGCTGATGCAAGGCTGACAATAGCATTAAATTTTCCTACTACTCTGCCCCTTTTTTCCTTTATTGTCAGATCTCCAAGCAGGGATGTTTGTATGGTGTCGGCCACACCATTGGTGATACCAAGCATACCCTGCAGAAAATACAACTGATATGTTTCATCTATAATGGTATAAAGAAAAAGAATCAGTGCATCTATATATGCCGCAAGGAAGAGGAAGGGTTTTCTGCCAAGTTTGTCAGAAAAATGACCTGCAAAATATGATGTAATGGATTGAAGAAACACCATGATACTGAAGGCAATTCCCAGTTTTTCCATCCCGCCACTCAGTCTTTCTACATGAATAACATAAAAAGGGCCTATAAGTCCAAACACTACTGCCCATATGGAACTGACGGTAGTGAATATCAGAAGATTTCTTGCGCTCGATATACTCAATGGCGGTCGGCCTTTAGGGCTCGGTCAAAAATAACTTGGCATTTTTGCATCCCGACTTCACCATATCTTTAACCGATCTTTATTCGCAAAAATCCTCGAAATAACTCGCTATTCCTGCAGTTTTGCTCAATCAGATCAATTAAATCTACGGCAAATTCAGGCGCAAATTCTACCAAGTTATTTTTGACCGAGCCCTTAATTTATATTTTATGTCCTGTTTGACCAGTGTTTCAAGTGAAGCCTCAAAATAGGATTTTTTACAATCCAGTTTATCTATGTTTCCGTTCCTTACAAATGTCATATACCTACATCCCCCAAAACAAAGAGGCAGATACTCGCAATCTGCGCAGTCCTTATTTTTCCAAATGCCCAATTTATAAGAATCAGTATAATTTTTTATACCTGTTTTAATATCACCTGCTATAAATTCGGTCTTTCCGATAAAACCTGGGCACTTATAAATCATACCATCAAAATTCACCACATAATCATCTTTAATCTCCAGCATGCATGAGGCCGGAGCCATATTAAGCGTATTATAGCCCCTCTTTAAAATTTCTTCCCTTAACATTGCTTCAGCCTCCGCTATCCAGGGCTCATTAACAGACAAACAGCCGCCCATGTAGCCGGACATATAACGACTTGTTTCCGGCTGTCTGATCACAGGATCGAATTTCACCATAAAAAGCTTATCAGGAGTCAAACTCTCCTTTAACAGATAATCAAGAAGCAAAGGAAACTTTTTATAGTTGCTTTTTTCATAATTGCCCCCGATACCTATCTTGACAAGGCCACAGGTTTCCTTGATATTGTTAATTATAGTATCAAAGCTGCCGGTTCCGGACCTAAAAGGTCGACACATATTATGTATTTCACCCGGTCCATCAAGAGTTATTTTAATGCTTTCAAGTCCAAGTGAAACCAACTCTTCTGCTATCTTCCTCTTAAAAAGAGATCCATTTGTAACAAGAGTTGAACTAAAGGAAGCTCCCCTGCTTTGAGTAAAAGATCTGCAATCATGTGAAATGGATTTAATAAGATCAAAACTTAACAGGGGTTCACCCCCGTAAAAATCTATAAAAAGAGATGTTTTGTCTTGAGTAAACCTGTCTTTAATAAAACTTATTAAGCGTTCCGCAGTGCTGTCTGACATGTAGAGATTTCCCTTCATGTCACCTTCATAGCAGTATCTGCATGAAAAATTACAGTCAAGATTGAGAACAACGAAAATATGCAATGCAGGATTATTTGAATTAATTTTGTCAAAAAAGCCGAACACAGCCCGTTTTTCCGCTTCTCTGTCTTTCACAATCATGCCCAGTTTCGATAGAATTTCTTCGTTTGCAGGAGAAATTGTGTCTTTTTCAACTGCCTGAAATATTTCTTTGTTTATAAGTATCTTTGATGCATTTTTTGTGGAAAAAAGAAGAAAATGATCTGGTTTATCTTCGCATGAATATATCTTGAGATAACGAGAAAGCTGCATAAGATTCAGAGATGGGCTTGAAAAACAAGGGAGGGGGGAAATTGCTCCCTCCACTTGTTAAGGAACGTGGACGAAATAACTTCCCCAACTATGCATCACAGCTTCAGGCCGCCTTTGTCCAATCTCAAATCACAAAAATATTGAAATAGCTCGCTATTCCTTCAACTTTTGTGATCTGAGATCAAACAAATTCGACCCAAATCTATGCGCCTACTTAGGGAAGTTAATTCGTCCACGTTCCTAAAATAAAGAATTATCTAAAAGCCATGAATGCCCCGCGACAACAAACGCAAAAGTAAGATTCAACAGTATCAGTATCAATACCTTTATCTAATACCACAATTTCTTTTTTTTTTTGCTCTTTCATCATTCCATCTCCCCTTTTTTTTGTTTGAAAGTTAGGAAAGCTTTATTAAGATATTATTATTTTACAAAAGTTTCCCAAATGAATCATTGTACTATAATTTTAATGGGTTAAGCTTAAGATTGAAAATTGACTATTGAAAACTGAAAATTGGTGGTACGCCTTCTGCGTGTTAATTTATACAATTACAAGATGTTGAACGTGGACGAAATAACTTCCCAAATCTATGCGCCTACTTGGGGAAGTTAATTCGTCCACGTTCCTAAGCCATTTGGGAAACTTTTATTATTTTATTTAAAAAACAATATTAAAAATTAAACCTTATGCCGGCCTCAATCCATGTTCCCGGGTTTTTGCTGTCACCATAAGTATACCGTGATTTGTTAAATATGTTATGGGCGGTAAGAAAAAGTTCTGTTGCAGTTTTTTCTTTAGACCGGATTCTTTTATTTAAATTAAAATCCCATATAAAATCATCATACTCTGCCATAGAAGACTCATCAAGATCCAACCACATATAATTGCCGAACAGCTCAACCATGAAGGATTTTTTATCATCATACCTTATACCGATGTCACAGGCATAATTACAACCAAGACCTCTTTCATTTGTCGGGTTTATATCAATATAAACAAAACCAGCCGACATTGACACGTTATAGATGGCAACCGTCGCAGCCTCTATTTCTATACCATTGCGCCTTACTTTTCCTTCATTGATATAAATATCATTAGCTGGTGGTTCTCCATAGGCTAAGGTTAAAGCATTTTTTAGCTCATGATGAAAGACCGCCGCCTTTAACCACAAATAGTTAATAGCACCTGTTTCCGCGCCTGCCTGGTATGACCAGACCTCTTCAGGATCAAGAGATGGATTAGGATCAAGATACAATGCACCTCCTGATGTCCATGAAAGAGGAGGTATGGTAAAACCCCTGGCAACAGATGCTTTTAATATTGAATCTTTGCCAAGCTTGTAAGTAACACCAACACTGGGGCTTACAAACGAGCTTGTAATGTCGTTGTGATCATACCTGATACCAGAGGTAATAGTCCATCTGTCAATGGCAATTGTGTCATTAACAAATATGGCCCACTTATTAATATCAGGATGTGTTTTGGTTGTTGGCGGCTCATTATATGGAGGTGGAAGTGATTGAAGATATGAACCGGCAGTAATAGTCTGGTCAAGTTTTCCGCGACTAAAATCCACTCCAAGCACGGCAGTGTGAATTCCATGTATCCAGACCAGTTTGCCGCTTCCACCTGTTGTCTCCTCAATAAAACTTGTGTTCAGAAAAAGTTCTCCGGCAAAGCCGGTAGATCCTAAACCAAGCGAGTTGTTGGTAATAACGGATTTCTGTTTAAAATTGTAAACAGAAAAATTTAAGCTCAAGTCTTTGTTTAGCAAAGCATCAAGAGAAGCGGTTCCAAAAAAAGTACGAGTATCTCCTGTTTGCGTTATATCAACGCTTGGAAAGTCTCCCAACTCAATTTGCGGTGCGCTGCAACCCATTGTAATGCCAATATTCACAGATTTTGAAAAAGGAATCTTAAACTTTGAATACAGGCTTGTATTATCAAAATTTCTAGAATCCCTAAGACCATCTGATTTCTGGTAACCTGCAAACAAATAATATCCAACAGATCCTGCCTTGCTTGCAACTTGGACCCTGTAATCAAGGGAATCGCTCTTCCCGTAAGAAGCGCTTATGGATCCGTCAGGCTTCTCACTCTTTCCTGCAGACTTGGTTATTATGTTGATCACGCCACCTAGTGATGAACTCCAGGCAGATAGGGCAGGGCCTTTAATTATCTCTATACGCTCTATTATTCCTACCGGAATCGAATTTGTTTCTGCAGAACCGCCATTTAGATAGTTCCATGGAACACCATCAAGCATTACAAGAACATGCCTTGACCCGGATCCCTGAATATGGAATAGTGAGATTGCGCCAAAGTCCTGGTTAGAACTAATCAAGATGCCGGACACTCTGTTTAAAATCTCTGCAACCGTATGGGCATTCATGTCTTCGATATTTTTTGCGGTAATGATTGTTATATTTTCTGCAGCCTGAGAGATCGGCTTTGGATATCTGGTAGGGGATACTACAAGGTCTTTTTCTTTATAAAATAATCGGAGAAGATCCATCTCCTCTTCAGGCTGGGCGAAAGCTGATGTGCAAAAGCATACTGAAGCAAGGAAAAAAAAGAATATATAAATGCTATTTTTGGCATCCTTCATAATTAGCCCAAAGTAGTTTACACTTTTAAGGGTAAAATGTCTCAAAAAATATAATCTGTGCGTATAGCTTTTAGCCTAACAGTACGTTTTTATATAAAGTTTTTGCCTAATAGCTAATAGCTAATAGCTGGCATCCGTCAAGGTTGAAGAAGTGTAAACCACAAAATGAAGGATACCCTATTTTTTATAAAATATAGATTCATCTTGTCCTGAATATTAATTGTTTTACTATTTTAAATTTTTAAGTTATCATCTTTTTTATAATATTCAAGTAATTGTTCTAAAATAATTAAAAAATTCGTAAAAGTTCACCACGGAGCGACACGGAGTTTCACTGAAAATTAATGAAGTAGGAATGGGGACGAAATAACTTCCCCAAGTAGGCGCATAGATTTGGGTCAAATTTGTTCGATCTCAAATCACAAAAGTTGATGGAATAGCAAGCTATTTTGATGCTTTTGTGATTTGAGATCGGGCAAAGGTGGCCTGAAGCTGTGATGCATAGTTGGGGAAGTTAATTCGTCCACGTTCCTAAGGAACGAGGCAACCAACCGTGACCCTACCAAATTTGAACAGTTACGATAATTCAGTGTATTTCCGTGAAAATCCGTGATGAACTTTTACAAAAATTCCAGTAAAAAGTATCCACATTCCATGACAAAAAAATTTTATATTTATATTTTTTTTATATTTATATTTTTTTACCACGGTTTTGCCGAAGCCGATCATAAGATTATAGCTGTCCAGAGCGTCAGGATTAAACCATATGAAAAAACAATTGAAGGGTTTAAAAGTGTAACAGGATCTGATGTCAAAAGGATTGTTATTTCAGAATTAAATGATACAAATATTATAAAAACAATTAATTCATTCAGACCTGATATTGTCCTCGCAATAGGAATGGGCGCCCTTCAAGTAGTAAAAGAGATTAAAGATATACCTGTTGTTTACATGATGGTCTTCAATCCTGCATCCATAATTTTCGGTAAAAAAAATATTTTCGGCGTTAGCATGAGCATACCTCCTGAGAAACAGTTAAATTTATTTTTAAAAGTTCTGCCACATGTAAAAAATATAGGTCTTTTATATGATCCGGATAGAACCGGATATATAGTAAAAGATGCTATGATCGCTGCTGGAAAAATGAATATTAACCTGATTGCAAAAGAAATTCAAAATTCCAGGGATGTTCCTTCAGAACTGTTGGGTATGAGAAAAAAAATAGATGTTTTCTGGATGCTGCCGGATCTAACGCTGATTACTCCCGCGACAATTAAGTTTTTGCTTCTTTTTTCTCTTGAAAATAAAATACCTGTTCTCGCATTTTCAGATAAGTATGTAGAACTGGGTGCATTAATGTCGATCAATATAGATGCCTTCGATATAGGAAGTCAGGCAGGAGAAATAGTAAACGCAATAGTATCAGGAAGTGATCTTAAAAATATTAAAAAAGTTGATGCAAGAAAGTCATTAATATCAATTAATGCTAATATAGCAAGGAAATTAGAGATCAATATCAACAATAATATTATCAAGGAAGCCCGCATAATAAAATAGTTTAGAGATAATTAATGAAAAACCTCTTAAAAACTTTTCATGAAAACTTCGGCTTTAAGATTTTTACTGCATTTACCATTCTCATATTTATCGTATCTTCCGCATTTACTGTTTTTTTTATTTATCACCAGAGCAGTTCTTTAACAGATAATCTGATAAAAAACGGGAAATTATTATCAGAGATTCTTGCTTATGATTCAAAGTTAGGTGTTTTTTCAGAGAATGAAAAACTACTCAATAATGCTGTTGATGGAATCTTTCAACAGGAGGGAGTTCTTGAAGTTTCTGTATTTAACCTGGAAAAGAAATTATTGAAGAATCAAAACAAGCCTGGAAAATGGGGTCCGAAAAAAATAATTTTTGAAGATATTAATATCAGCAATAATGTATTTAAAAAACTCAAGACCTATAGATCTTCCTTTTACATTGATAATAAAAACACAATAGATTTCTGGTCGCCGGTTATTATAGGCTCAAGTTATTTAAACGAAGAAGCTCTTTTTTTTAAAGAAAATCTATTCCGGGATCAAAATAGAATTATCGGTTTCATCTGCATTACCATAGATAAAATAATACTTAATAAAAGGCTTGATGGTTTATTAGCAAAAAGTATTTCAATTGGAATTATATTTTTGATAATTGGCTCTGCGTTTATATATATCTTAGCAAGAAGGATAACAAAACCATTAAATAGATTAACTAACAGTGTTAATATACTGGGGAAAAGCGGAGTTGTTAAGAAGGTAACTGTTGAGACAGGGGACGAAATCGGGAAACTTGCAATTGCCTTTAATGATATGTCTGAATCCCTAAAAAAAAGAGAGGAGGAAAAACATCTTCTTGAAGAGCATCTCAGATATACTAAAAAAATGGAGGCCATTGGTACCCTTGCAGGAGGAATAGCTCATGATTTTAATAATATCCTTGCTGCAATTATGGGTTACACCGAGTTAGCATCATTAAATAGTTCGGATAGTGACTCACTAAAAAGTGATCTGGATGAAATCATAAAGGCCAGCAATCGTGCAAAAGACCTTACAAAACAGATCCTGCTCTTTAGCCGTCAGACCGAACAAAAGCAAAAGCCCATAAAAATCGAGATTATTGTCAAAGAAGTACTTAAAATGATGCGGGCGTCATTGCCGACTACCATCGAAATACGCCAAAACATCAAAACAGGGTTAGATCCAATTCTGTCTGATCCAACAGAAATACACAGGGTATTGATGAATCTTTGCACTAATGCGGCTCATGCCATGCAAAAAAAAGGTGGAGTGCTGGAAGTGACTCTATCTGATATAGAGCTTGATAAAAAAACTGCTGCCCAAAATTTGGATCTGAATCCAGGACAATATCAAATGCTCACAATAAACGATACAGGTCACGGCATGGACAGTTCGGTTATTGAGCGAATATTCGATCCATTTTTTACGACTAAAAAATATGGAGAAGGAACCGGTATGGGACTTGCTATGACCCATGGAATCCTAAAAAGTTGTGGTGGTACGATTACGTTAAATAGCGAAGTAGGAAAAGGAACAACGTTTAAGGTTTTTTTCTCAGCGATCAAAAGCGAAATTACTGTGGAATCCAAACAAGATGAACAAATCCCTCATGGGAAAGAACGAATTCTCTTAGTTGATGATGAAGCAGCCTTAGTTAGCGCAGGAAAACAATTGCTGGAGAGTCTTGGCTACAAAGTGATTGCAAAAACGAACAGCGTTGAGGCATTGGAAACTTTCAAGGAGCAGCCCAATAATTTCGATATTGTTATCACGGATATGACTATGCCAAAAATGACAGGTGAAAATCTATCCAAAAAAATATTGGCCATTCGTCCTGATATGCCAATTATTATTTGTACTGGTTTCAGCGAAGTAATCTCTGAAAAAAAAGCAAAAGCTATCGGCATTCGCGAGTTTATCATGAAACCTATTCTTAGAAAAGATATAGCAAAGATTATACGCGTTGTATTGAACAATGGAAAATGTAGCCCAAAGTGCTCCAGGGCTGTAGTTTAATCGGATTTGGTTCTAAGGACTCGCCCAAAAATAACTTCACATTTTGATGCGCCGATCCATCCCGCATGACTGCGTTGTTAGTCGGTTAAATAGCTCGCTATTCGCCCTCCTCGCGCCTTGTCATGCGAATGCCTCGACACCTGAAAATATAAATTTATTTTGGGGCGAATCCTAAGGAACGGGGACGAAACAACTTCCACAATTAGGCATCACAGCTTCAGGCCGCCTTTGTTTGATCTCAAATCCCAAAAATATTGAAATAGCTCGCTATTCCATCAACTTTTGTGATCCGAGATCAAACAAATTCGACCCAAATCTATGACTCTGTTGATTTACTCCGATTTTGAAAAATCGAATACAATATATTGTTGTAGATTCAGCATTAGACACACCATGTTGTACCAATTTTTTTGAAATGATAGTAAATCAACGGAGTCATCTATGCGCCTAATTGAGGAAGTTATTTCGTCCCCGTTCCTAAGCATTCCGATTACAATATACCCACTAATCCTGGGAGCTTTGAGATAACTGGCGACTTTTCCCCCCTGCATAGCTCAAAAAAAGAAGAAGTCCTATATAAACCAGTGGATGCTGAATTTCAGACAGGCTGAATTGATTTAGACCAGGAATATCCATCTGTTATATGATTCCAACATAACGGGTAAAACTACTGAACGATCCAGATTGCCAGACTTACTGCGCGATTTAAGACACTGGTTGTAACACTTCCCATGAAAAACCCTTTTACTGCCGAGAGACCGCGTCTGCCAAGAACTATCGTGCCATGATCGTTATCCTGAGCTTCCTTTAAGACATCATCAGCGGTTGAGCGGCTGCCTTCTGTGACTTTTGTAGTTATTTGCTCCTCGCTCAGTCCGGCTTTAAGGAGTATTTCCCTGGCTTTTTTTATATAAGGGGCAATTTCCTTACCCGCTTTGTTTCTCCAGAGTTGTTCAAGATCCTCAGCTTCTTCAAGTACCTGCATGGGAACAAAACGGCTTAAATGCTTCAGGGTATGAAAAATGGTTATATGGCAATCGGTTCCGGAGAGCATGAAACCGACGTGATCAACAGCCCTTAGAGCGTTTTCGGAGTTATCAACGCAGACAAGCACATTTTTTGAATTAATACCGCCTTCTAATATCCATACTGGATTATTTTTGCGATATTCAACCAGACTGGTGGAGACTTCACCCATAAAAAAACTTTTTATTTCAGTTCTTCCCCGTTTGGTCAGAAGTATAGTATCTACCTGTTTAACTGTCCCCCAGTTGCAGATATCCTGAGCAACGCTAATCCCTCTTTTTTGACAGCACGTTTTAATTTTTTCTTCATTAAACCCTTTGGTTAGAAGTATATTTTTGGCTTCTGATAAAATTTGTTCAGCCATCTTTTCGTTCTTTTTTTCTACAGACTTCAACCTGGCTCGGGTTTTTTTATCCATTGATTTATTATCTGTTAATATTGGCGGCAAAGAGGGAAGAATGTGAATAATGGTTACTTCAAGATTGTGACTTGACCCATAGATAAGATTAATATACTCCAGTGATCTCAAAGAATTCTTGGAACCATCCAGTGGAATGACAATACTTTTGGTCAAATTCTTCATGATTTTCTCCTTTCAGCATAAATGACTCTGTTGATTTAGGAACGTGGACGAATTAACTTCCGCAAGTAGGCGCACAGATTTGGGTCGAATTTGTGCGATCTCAGATCACAAAAGTTGAAGGAATAGCGAGCTATTTCAATATTTTTGTGATTTAAAAAATTGGTACAACATGGTGTGTCTAATGCTGAATCTACAACAATATATTGTATTCGATTTTTCAAAATCGGAGTAAATCAACAGAGTCATATATATAGAGATACCGTATACGTTCACGGAACATTGAAATTAGAAAATTGGCCTTCATATTTTTGTACTGTTCTTTCCAATTTCGAGTTTCAAGCCGTGAACGGTTACGATATTTGTTGTAAAATTTTCGGGCTAGTGGTCGCAGAGATTATTACCTGTCACGAGAGTATTGTTTAAATAGCTGTTAATAAGCTCTTCAGGTTCAAAAGGCTGCGCTCCTGTAACTACTTTTATGTTTTGTTCATTAAAAAGAACCTGTGCTTTATTTCCCATTCCACCTGCTATTATTACATTAACACCTTGTTCGTGCAGCCATTTGGGAAGTACACCAGGTTCGTGAGGAGGTGGTATCAGGATCTCTTTTTTCTTAATTATATTTTCTTCAACATCTATAAACGCAAATTCTTTACAATGGCCAAAATGAGCAGTTAGCTTGCCATCAGCTAAGGGTATAGCAAATTTCATCGTATTAGAGCTCCTATTTTTTATAACTTGTTTTATTTCAGATATTATATCAGCAATACTTAAAAAGGCCTTGGTTACCTGGGAATCTTTATATTTATCCAGGATAGAGGTGCCGGAATCACCGCAGGAGACAACGTTCAGGTCAAAAGGAATCCTTCCCAAAAATTTTAATCCTGCTTCTTTTGCAGTCCTTTCTCCACCACCATATCCAAACAATTCGAGTTTCTCGCCGCAATGAGGGCATGTAAAACCGCTCATGTTTTCGATAAGTCCTAAGATCTTCATACCCACTGTTTTGCAGAAACTGATAGATTTTCTTACGTCGGCAAGAGAAATTTCCTGAGGTGTTGTAACTATTATAGCCTTTGCATCCGGAATCGTTTGAACAACCGTCAGTGGTTCATCGCCGGTACCTGGAGGGGAGTCAATAATTAAATAATCGAGTTCGCCCCATTCTACATCTCCGATGAATTGCCTGATTGTAGAATGCTTGATCGGGCCTCTCCAGATTATTGCTGCATCCTTGTCTGGTGTAAGTGATTCAATTGAAACTGCCTTCAGGTTTTCAGAGTATTTCATTGGATTCAGCTTCTGCTTTTTACTCAAGTCCAGCATACCCTTAAATCCAAGCATTCTGGGAATATCGGGCCCATGTAAATCAACATCCATAAGTCCAACTTTAAAACCCTTGTTTGCTAAAGCTATGGAAAGGTTCACTGAAATGCTGGTCTTGCCGACACCCCCTTTTCCGCTCATGACGATTATTTTATTTTTTATTTTGGTTAAAGAGCTTTTAACAGATAGATCTAGAGCATCTTGTGCGTTTTTTTGATCAGAAATACTGCAACCAGTCTTTTGAGATTCATCCATTATACATATCTCCTAAATTACGGTTCATGGTTCACGGTTCATGGTTCATGGTTAAAATGCTTTGAGTGTAACCAAAATAAAACAATGCCATCTTGATGATGGTTCCCTATTATGTGATACAATTCGTTTTCAAATAACGTAGGGGCACAACGCCTGTGGTTGCCCTTCCGCCCTGTGGTTGCATATTATCAGGGCAGGCACAGGGGCCTGCCCCTACGGGATATTGCCGAATACATTGGGCCGGATTTTC
>JABZFQ010000267.1 GCA_014237365.1 Desulfobacteraceae bacterium
TTCCGGAGGTTCGAATCGTTTTGCACATTCCACCAATATCTCGCATATATCACAGAGCGGGGAACCATCCCCGAAAATCAATAACTTTGTTCTATTTTGGTTACACTCAATTAATTTCACAAGGCCAGAAGGAGGAAGATGTATTGTTGACAACTGATAACACAATGAAATTATTTATCTTAGGGTTCGATACTTTCCATCAACCTTTCATATAATATATAAGGTATAAAAAAATTTCCTCTCCCTGATCCCATTTTGATTTCCGGCTTCAAAGAACCGTGGAAGTCAGTACCCCCGGTCATCAATAATTCGTGGCGATTTGCAATATCCTCTAACTTTGCAATATTATCCTCATTATGTTCAGGATAATAAACTTCAATTCCCTTTAGACCCATTGCTTTTAAAGTTATAACAAGCTCCTCTATATCTTCAATATTTCTTGGATTAAGAAGAAAAGGATGCGCTATAACAGGAATACCTCCTGCGCCAAGAATAACTTCAATCGCCCTGGAGCAGTCAATGCGATATTTATCAACATATGCCGGCTTGCCTTTCCCAAGATATTTATCAAATGCCTCTTGAATTGATTCAACATAACCTTTAGTTACCATCAGCCTTGCAACGTGCGGTCTCCCCAACTGACCATCGCCGACCTTATTTAATAATTCATCCATTGAAATAGCAACACCCATGCTATTAAGACGATCAATAATTTCAGGATTTCGATTTTTTCGGGCTTCTTGAAGTGCGGCAAGTGTCTTATTCAAAAGAGAATCATCAATTTTGATAGAATATCCCAGTATGTGTAAACTTCCTGAATATGGAAAAAATGGGGGAGGAGATGCACTTATTTCAACACCGGTTAAAAATTTTAATGAAGGGGGAACGCCAATGCTAAGCGCCTCTTTAGAACCATTTATGGTATCATGATCTGTAATAGCTATTGCAGCTAAATTAAGATCCTGGGCTAAGACAAGAATTTCGGATGGAGAAAAAGTTCCGTCAGAAGCAGTCGAATGAATATGAAGATCAATACTCGCATTATTGTTATAATCCAAGAGCTTTTTCTAAAGCCTCCTCTTTTGTTTTACATTTTATGCATTGAGTAGTAACCGGCCTAGCTTTAAGCCTCTTCATAGAAATATCTTCACCGCATTTATCACAAACACCAAACATACCGTTTTCAATACGTTCAAGGGCTTTCTTAATCTTCTTTATAAGTTTGCTTTCTCTATCCCTGATTCTAAGCATAAAATTGCGGTCAGATTCAAGTGAAGCGCGATCTGTTGGATCAGGAAAATTTTCTTTCGGATCAGTCATTCCCGAAACCGTATCGTCCGCCTTATTCAAAAGCTCTTCCAAACTATTGGTTAATAGCTCTCTAAAATATTCAATATCTTTCTTTTTCATGATAAAGCCTTGAAAATAAAATTTATAAAAATAAAATGGAATAATTATCATAAGTAAAGTTGAAAGTAAAGTTTAAATTTCAACCTGCGCGGTTATAGACTTTCAGATAACTCCTAAGGAACGTGGACGAATTAACTTCCGCAAGTAAGCGCACAGATTTGGGTCGAATTTGTTCGATCTCAGATCACAAAAGTTGAAGGAATAGCGAGCTATTTCAATATTTTTGTGATTTGAGACCGGACAAAGGCGGCCTGAAGCTGTGATGCATACATCGGCTGGTTTCGTGGTGGTGGGCAGGTTTAAACGATAAATTCTAACCACACAGGTTGAATTTCCTAGAAGTTAGAACAGCGTCGGACATTTGCAATGCTCCCGCCCAAAAGTAATAAAAAAACTCCTGCCCACAGCAATGTCATGCCCGGCTTGATGCTGACATCTATTAGAAGTGAAGCAAGCATTGCGGCTTCTTCTGACGCTGCATCCTGAGGATGCTCGTGGTAAACAAGAATGATGCTCTTAGTGGTAGCGTCTATACGGGACAGGACAAGATAGGCCTCCTTAGTACCAGGCAGTTTAACATTGCCGGACTGGCTTTTTGTCGTCTGGCCCATGATTATTACCGGTTTCAGGTTTACGGCATCTCCACCCTTGTATGAGGCAAGAATATTGGCACTGACAGCCAAGTCTTTATCTTCAGAGTCGGCAGCGCCCATCATGGATGATGACACCTCAAAACCGGTGAATGTCAGCTCATAGTCTTGCAAATGGATTGTGTCACCCTTTTTCAGCAGGATCTGTTTGTTAAAGCCTGCTTCCTTTTTGCCGGAGTCATAATTTACAGGCGATATGTAAAGGTCTGCAAGCAGGCCGCGCTGGATATGCGGATGGATAAAACGATTTACTTGGCCATTTCTGCCGGCCTCGGAGTAGATATCGGGAAGCGCAGAAAATTGAGACTCTCCTTTTTTTACGTTTAGCGGCAGGCTCAGGCGAAAGCCTTTACCTTCTTTTAAAAATTCCGGGGTATTTAATGTGAATTCATAACCCATAATATTTTGCGTCTGGCCTTGTTTCAGCAGCGCCTTGTCTGAATGGTCATAAATAGAGGATGCCACAAAGCCGATAAACATCAAGCCAACGCCTAAATGAGCAATTGCAGCGCCGGAAAATGTAATTTTTTTTCTAATAAATTGCGCTGCCAAAAAGAAATTGATACACGTGGCGGCTCCTGCGAACATAGAAAAAAATAAAACTCCGATACCGCGATAGCCGCTTACAAGAGTTATGATTCCTGAAACAGATACGCATATGATTACAGATATTAATCCGGGCGCGCGCTTTGAAAAGCTGTTTTTACCCCAGGCCATCAGAGGAACAATACTCAGAAGGAACGCCATAAGAACACCCAAAGGCAAAGTAGTGTCAACATAATATTGCATCGACACCTTTGAGGCTTTTTCAAGCACCCTTGTAATTAGAGGCGCGGACGTGCCAAGACCGATAAGTATTGTGGAAACACAAAGCAGAATAATGGCGGATATAAGACCGAATTCCCTGGAAAAAAAGTTAATATTATTCCCCTTTTTCGATAAAGACATATCTTTTAGCCGTAAAAAGAAAAGACCAAGGGATATGATTAGAAATGCAAGTATGAAAAAAACAAGCCAGCCGGTGATACCGAGGTCCACAAATGAATGCACTGAAAAATCGGCCAAAACGCCTGATCTTGTCAAAAAGGTGCAATATATTATCAGAATAAAGGAGGAAACCGCCAATATGAAATTCGTTTTGTACAATTTTTTGCGTTTATTCTGCAAAACCATGCCATGTATCAGCGCTATGATTAACAGCCACGGCAGAAGGGACGCATTTTCGACCGGATCCCAGGCCCAGTATCCACCCCACCCCAAGACCTTGTAAGACCAGTATCCACCAATAATGATTCCAGCTCCAAGAGTTACAAAGGCAAAAAGCGTCCATGGCAAGGTCGGCTTAATCCATGCGTCATATTCTCTTTTCCACATGGCGGTGACTGCATAGGCAAAGGGCACGGCAAATGCTGCATAACCCAAAAATACTATAGGCGGATGGATAACCATCCATGGATCCTGCAGGAGCATATTAAGTCCCTGACCATCAGGAGGAGAAAAGAGAAGCCGGCTAAAAGGACTTTGCTTTATCAACAGGATTGTAAGAAAGATGTTGTTCAGATTATAGATGAACATGACATGCTGCTCCATCTTCCGGGCTCTAAACATAAGTAGCAGGCCAAGCCACGACCCGAGCAATACCCATAGAAGAAAGCTTCCTTCCTGTCCTGCCCAAAAAGAACTGATTAAATATTCCAACGCAAGATCGCGGGACGAATATTGGGCAACGTAACTGTATGTAAAATCATGATTAAGTATCAGGAGCATCAAATGGATCGATACTATGGTCATAAAAGCTGCAAAGAAGCCAA
Organism: Desulfobacteraceae bacterium; assembly: GCA_014237365.1. Lineage (GTDB taxonomy): Bacteria > Desulfobacterota > Desulfobacteria > Desulfobacterales > ETH-SRB1 > B13-G4. The sequence goes on from JABZFQ010000267.1 coordinate 3,872, forward strand.
ACCCTGTGCGGGCAACCATTCGGGCCGCTTTATGCTCCTCTTTGAAGCACAACACAAGGTAGCCGGCAGATGATACAGATAAGGCACAAAGAGCCAACCATATTAATATATCGCCAAAATTATTCATTCTTCTCCTTTAACCCTTTGTTCATATTTAGTGGGACACTTAACAAGCAATTCCACGGACATAAAGACCTGTCTGGCTGGTTCGTATTTGCCTATGGCGACAATTTGTGTGGCGTCATTAAAATTTCCCGGACTTGGGCCCTTATATTCGACCAGCATCTCATCCCCGCCATCTTCTCTAAGTGTAAAAATTAGATTATTGCTTTTCAAATCATATCGGACGGAATCCTTGACCACTACGCCGGCTACCTGCACAGCCGTCTTAATTGTCTTGGCCTCGCTGACGCTGACATATGCGGTAAGGGTGGATTTAAATGAACGCATAGCCATAAACATCGCAAAAGCTATAATAACGGCTCCGATTATGTAAGCTTTATTTTTCATAATGTTCATCCATCCCCGCCCCCATGATCTCTGTACCCTGGCCTCCGTTCCAGCTTCTTTAGTCTGCGATCCAGGATAAATAGATATAAAGTAATGCCTGCCCATATAATAAGATTAACAGCCGCCACAAAACCCAGACCAGTTTTCATTTATCCTTTTCCTTTTGAATTAAAAATTCAACATTAAAAATTGGAGTGAAATGCTCTCCGAACCTTAGGAACGTGGACGAAACAACTTCCACAAATCTGTGCGCCTACTTGTGGAAGTTAATTCGTCCACGTTCCTTATCCATTATTCTCAGCATGCGCACTTTTAACCGGAGCATCCATACAAATAATCCCGTGTACGCGCACAATGAACCCAAAAAAAATATCAGGGTTTTTATATCCATGCCGGGCTTTGCAGGATTTAATGTGTCCTCAGGATGTAAAGAATTCGTGATCCTGGGCACGATAAAAACCAGAAATGGCACAGTACAAAAAGCAAGAATCGAGTACACTCCGGCAAACACACGTCTTTTTTCATGATCAGCCACTGCGGATCTTAGGACAAAATAGGCGCCATAGATCATCAGGAGCATAACAATAGAGGTTTGCCGAGGATCCCAGTTCCAGAATGAGCCCCAGGTAGCTTTGGCAAATATTGAACCGGTTACCGTTGCAAGAAAACAAAACAAGAAACCCAGTTCAGCTGATGATTGCGCCAAAAAATCGGCATTTACCTTTCGCGTGATTAAATATACGCTGCTCGCTATCATGGATAACAAAAAGGCCAGTGTCGCCACCCATGCCATGGGAACATGAAAAAACAGGATGCGGGATACCTCGCCGGGAAAACCCGCTGCCGGTTCAATGTACAAAAAAACAGCGGCTATTATAAGATTCATCCAGATTGTCAGTAAAATTTTGTAAATCATAACCCTTATTCTTCCCAGATCAGTGGAAACAGCAATAAAGAGACAGTAATCATAATAACAGCATATGCCGCGGCGATTTTAACTTCCGGCCAGCCGGCTGCGCTTATGCCATAGGCAGCCCTTTCACTCCCTTTGATAGCGGTAATTATAAGAGGCAGAAGGAGCGGAAAGGACAGTGCCGAAAACAGAGCGCCGCGGGCATTGGCCTGTGCGATCATAGCTGCCACCAATGTAGTTCCGGCGCCAAGGCCAAGTCCACCGGTAACCATCATGGCTACAAAACAGCCTGGAAATTTGATTTTATATCCCATCAATAAAATAAATGCAGGCACAATAATCAACTCCAGAACGCCCAGCATGGTCAAATTGAAAAGCAGCTTTCCAAGAAACACCGCCTGGGGCCTGGCCGAAAGCTTCAAAATGTCCATGGTGCCTGCTTCCTGTTCTTTGACAAAGGAACGAGAAAGGCCTGAAAGCGCGGAAAAGACCAGTATTATCCACAGCAGCACCGCGTATAAAAAAGGTCTTTCCGATTCCTCAATGCGGAAAGAGCCTATTGAAAAACTTACCGTCACAAGAGTGGTTAAAGCAAACATCAGGATTGAATTCACCGCATAACGTGTTCTGAATTCGCTACGTAAATCACGAAACCAGATAGCAACAGCTTCAGTTAGATAGGTTGACGATACTGTCTGCGTAATCCACCTCCCGCTTTTCGTTGGATGCAATTACGGTAATTCCCCAAGTCCGTTGATCTGAAATAATATTTTTTACACTTTTTATTCCTCTGCTGTCAAGGTTGCATCCCGGCTCATCCAACAACAATAAGGGAGGTTTGTGAATAAGCGCCTGAACAAGTTTCAGACGCTGCTTCATTCCGGATGAAAAAGTTCCGCATATTTTTTCAGCGTGCTTAACCAGATCAACCCTTTCCAAAATGTTGAAGCAACTCTTGCGATCATAGGCAATACCCCTGACCCTGCAAAAAAACTCCATATTTTCAAGAGCGGTTAATTCATCATACAGAGCCAGCGCCGGCGCAACCATACCAACATATTGTCGCCTGAATTTTTTGGGTATGGGCTTATTATCGCAAAACATTTCAACCTGACCTGCCGAAGGCCTGACAAGACCGGCAATAATACGCAGCATGGTGCTTTTCCCTGACCCGTTCCAGCCGGTAATTGCCATAACATCGCCTGAATTCAATGCAAAGGAGATATCTTTAAACAAAATGGTTGTGGAAAAATGTTTGCCGATGCCCGTGACTTTGAGAAAACACATTGTTAGTCATTCATTCTCATGATTGCATATAAAAAACAACAGCCGAACCACTCTAAAGGTGATTCGGCTGTATATTATAACGTTAAACTCAGCCACCGTCAAGAAAGCGGTACGGTTGACAGAAACTGTTGTGAAGGCTAAATTCGTAATGAAAATCGACCGCGTTTCTTGCGATCAGCAACAGTGTCTGGTTCGGCGATCCCGCCGGTTGATTTGAATTATCGCCAAATAATCAAACTCGCAACATTACGTCCCGCTATTCCCCAAGTACCCATTACTTTTAGCAGCACACGCAATAAACATGACGTGACTTTTCTTTACTTCGTTAACTTATGGAGTGAAGGTGAAAGGTTCTATTGAGGTACTAAGGTGATCCCCAAATATGACATCTAAAAGGCGGCCTCCAAACTGATATGTTCCCGCCGTTTCATTTCCAATAAAAGTATAAGTGAGTATCGGTACAATATCATTGAAATTGTCGGGAATTGTATTATTATGGCTATTTATTATGGGCATTCAAGTGCCATCAGGTAGTTCTGTCATGACTTTTACATCCACATTGTTAGGGGTATCATCGTTTACTATTAAAGCTTCTGCAACTAGCGTATCCCCTGTTGTAAAGTTGTTCTGGTTAAGCAATATCTGGATGGAAATATCCTGGGTAGGCGATTCAACCAAAACCCTTTTCCACCAAATTGTCACTTCTCCGGGCCAAACCGAGATACGTAGAGTAAACCAAGTGCCTGCGGAATAATCCTTTTCTAATGTAATAACACACTCATAATCACCTTCTACTATATCATAGCCCAACTTATCGGAACTAAGTAACTGTAAATAAATAACTCATCGGTTTCAGGTTGTGTGTATTGTATAATTCCATTCTCCATGGAAATCATCTTTTCCCAAGTTAACACCTTTCATTTCTTGGTCTGGAACCTTAATGCCGGTCGGATATTTTTTTGAATCCAATGCAGCATTAATTTTTAGGCCAGCCTGAGTTGTTGTGTTTGCTATCAAGTTAACAATTACTTCGTGACTTGTAAGAGGCCGTCCGCGCCAGTTCTTGGTAATATGAGAAAACATTCTATGCTCAATTTTATTCCACTTGCTGGTGCCAGGAGGAAAATGACAGACTGTGATTTCAAGTTGCAGTTCATCGACAAGGCGTTGAAGTTCAAATTTCCACAAGCGATTACGTGAACCGTTGCTTCCACCACCATCAGCGGTTATTAAGAGTTCTTCTGCTTGAGGATATGCATATTGCCCCATTTGATACCACCATTGACGGATAGTGTGTACTGCAAACTGAGCAGTGTCATGATCAGTTCCAACACTTACCCAACCCTTGTTGTTAGCGATATCGTAAACCCCATACGGAATGCCCTTGCCTTCAGATAGACTTGGAAAATCATACGCCTCTACTTCTTCCGGTTTTCCTTTCGGCTGATATTCATTTCCGCTATTTCCAAAACGCCCAATCAGTTCTTTCTTTTTGGTATCAATCGAAATTGCAGGCTGATTACGGCTTTGAAAATCCATCACCTTGCTGTTAATGAATTCAAATTGGGCGTTCCGGTCCGGATGCGACTTTCCTTCCATCCTCTTGCGAGTTCCCTGTAGGCTGTAGTTTAGCTCAGCAAGTAATTGCCCCACCTTGGCATGACTCACAGAATGACCTTTTATTGATAATTCGTTAGACAACCGGCGTGTGCTTTTACACGTCCATCTGAGCGGTGACATTGGATCGCCCCTTGAAGTGGGTTCAACCAATGCATTGAGAAGCTTGAGAAGGTCGCCATCTTTATCTATTAAAGGCTTTCTACCGGCACCTTTTTTCCTTACCCTCCTTAGCTCTGGCTCTTTCTTCCTTGGCTTACGTTTCATTTCTTGTCGACCAATCCTTATCGTGCTTTCTGCAATCCCTGTTGCTTTTGAAACCGCACGTACTCCTCCGTGCCCCAAAGAATTGGCCTCTACTGCCGCCCATAATCGGCGACCCCGCTCGTCAAGTTCAGATTTTAAAGCCTTGTACTTGCCTTTTATTATATTGACTATATCTGATGAAATCATATAATCAATATAGCAATTTTGCTTTATCAGCACAAGCAAAAACGATGATTAATTAATTTCCAATGCCTTAGCAGTTCAGCTATAAAGCTAAGGTTTTTAGCAAATTGACCTTTACCCCCTTGGAGCATGTTGTAATACACGATAACAGTAATTACGGCATATGTGTCCGAATTTCGTCATTTTTTGATGCTCGGTGTCCATAGTGACGCATAGTTTCATTCATCACACTATAATACCGTATAACCAAATCTTGAAGTAAGCTATCCAAAATAAATCAAAGTGAGACGTACAAGATCCCCCAACAATGCATTTTTGTCGGCTTCTTTTTTCCCATCAATTCAAAACCAAAACATGCCTTATACATCTTACAACAATTCTCTAAAGTATCATAGAACCACAGAGGTGCATCAGGCTCATCCCAAAATATCGAATATTTCATATTAAATTTTTCTCGATATTGGGACGTTCATTAACATTAAACCGAGGGGTCTGAGATATCCTCCACCTTACTCTTTCTTCTCAACATCAACCGGGGTGACCATAAAATAGAAGCTATCATAATCCAAAATTGTGGACTTATCTAGGCCAACAAGACCCAAGTATTCGTACTTTCCTATATAGGCATTGGAATGGACATCATCGGTAAACTGCATAGCCCTTATCTCCTGTGGACCAAGCGTGACTTCCGTCGGCTGCGTGATCCAGCCTTTATACCATGATCCATCGGGCAACTTTACTTTCGAAGTATAGTAAAAAGTCTGCTCTAAATCAGTATTGTTGGTAAAAGTGGCGTTGTAAATTATTTTGCCTCCCTGGGGTACTGAGGGAGTGAGACATTCGAGTGCGGGGGTGACGATGCTGACATACTTTATGGTTGCATAATCATAGCTCGTGCCAGTACCAATGCTCCATCCAGTTACATAGATCTTTCCGGGACTATCCATCGCCATGGCGCGACCCCAATCCGTGTCATTCCCAGGGCCGTTATAACGGGCGACCCATTGTTCGTTGCCATTAGTGTCATATTTTATGGTGGCATAGTCAAAATCAGTATCACTACCCCAACTGTATCCGGTTACGTAAACATTGCTTGCTACATCCAAAGTTATGTCAAAGGCTCTATCCTCACCATTCCCAGGGCCATTGTACCGCGCTACCCAGAGCTCATTGCCATTACCATCATACTTTATGGTGGCATAGTCTCGTTTTGGTCTCTCTTTCAAAGGGCCGTCGACTTTAGCCTCAAGATAATTACACTTTATTGTCGGATAATCGCTCCCAGTACCAATACCTTCGCTCCCCCCGGTCACATAGACACTGCCTGCCACATCCACAGTTATGTCAAAGACTCCATCATCACCATTTCCAGGGCCATTGTACCGCGCTACCCAGAGCTCATTGCCATCTGGGTCATACTTTACGGTAGCACAGTCAAAGAAGGTACCGTTACCAAAGCTGTATCCGCCAACATAAATGTTGCCTGTATTATCCACCGTCATAGCTCGTGCTGCTTCCAAATCATTCCCAGGGCCGTTATAGCGGGCAACCCATTGTTCATCACCATTAGCATCATACTTTACGGTGGCATAGTCTCGCTCGGTACCAATACCCCAACTGCTTCCCGACACATAGACATTGTCCAACGCATCCACAGCCAGAAGCCATGCATCATCGTGATAGTTCCCAGGGCCATTGTAGCGCGCCACCCAGAGCTCATTACCGTTACCATCATACTTTATGGTGGCATAATCTCGCTCGGTACCAATACCCACGCTACGTCCTGTTACATAAACATTACCTGCAGCATCTGTATCCACGAGCCAGGCCCAGTCCAAATCATTCCCAGGGCCATTGTACCGCGCCACCCAGAGCTCATTGCCGTTACCATCATACTTTATGGTGGCATAATCCTCCCCAGTATCAATACCTTCGCTCCATCCAGTCACATAGATATTACCTTCAGCATCTATAGTTATGGAACGGGCCCTATCGTCACCATTCCCAGGGCCATTGTAGCGCGCTACCCAGAGCTCATTGCCATTATCATCATACTTTATGGTGGCATAGTCATAGTCGGTACTACCTCCCCAGTTCCATCCGGTAACATAGATATTACCTGCGGCATCTATAGTTATGGAACGGGCCCTATCGTCACCATTCCCAGGGCCATTGTAGCGCGCTACCCATTTCTCGGTAACCTCGGCTATGGATATATTGGCGCAGAGAAAAAAGATCACCAAGAAAGAAACCAGATGTGTCCTCTTTAATAAAAGCATCTCTACCCTCCTTTGTTTCATGAGTTTTTCAGAATCGAGCCTTTATCTCGATGAAACCAAAAAAAAAACTGATATTTTTTGACTCAATAATTATCAATAATTACTATAGCGTTTCCGGTATGACTTGATACTGTTTTTGAGGTAACTCATTGTCCTCTTTTTCGGTAGTCCCTACAAAACAGTGTAGGGACTACCCAAGTTTTAGTATCAAGTCATACTGGAAACGCTATAATTGAAATGCTTATTGGGTTAACTCCAGAGCTAAGTGCTCTAAGAGCCTATTTCAGTAGGCCATGTACACATGGTTCGTGCCCTTCCAACAGGCCTTTTGGCTCGCGTTTAGTCGTCTACTGAAATAGGCTCTAAGTGGTGCCTGATATTAAACCGTCATTTAATATAAGATTTTCTGATTCGTAAAACAAGTCGCTGCCATAAGAAGCTGTTTTTACAGCACTTATATGGCAACTCCATGGTTTGAACCTCTTCATAGGACTTCATTTTTGTAGCGCGAAAATCGGTGTTTATCGTAAGGGGCACCACCCAGATCAGGAAGCTTCATCAAACCAATGACCCGGCCATTAAAGAAAAACTCAAACTTCCTTCCATTCCAAAATCTGTCCTGAAAATGATTCAGTTGGAGTGACTGCTCCAATCCCTCCCTCGATTCGCTCAAAATTGAAAGTTGCTGGACAAGTCTGCTCTCATCCAGATTTTACGGCTTTGTCCACTCCTCATTTTTGTGTCTAAGTCAACTACTATCTGTAGGAAACGGAACCATCCCTCTCTACCATGAAGAGGTTAAGTTATCATCAAAAATTAATTAATTTACAGGTAAATTATGAGCTATGCCATGGCAATCGCCGCACTTGGCTGTATCCTGCATCATCCTCTTTGAATGAGGCATTCCGTGGCATTCGCTGCATAGCGGTATTCTCTTATGTGTTGAATGACATTCTGAACACTTAACATCAGTGTGCTTAGTGTAATTATTCTGCAGTAAGCCATATGCCTGATCATGGCAGCCTGCACAAATAATATTTGGCGTATCCTTCTCGCTATAGGTTATCATGGCGGGCATATGAACAGGGTGACAACTCATACAAGCATTGTCATTCATCGCAAAACCGGGGCTGTGAGACTCGTGGCATTCATTACATTGAGGTATATAGCCATGTTCTACGTGATGACAATCCGAACATGCAACCTCTGTTGTATGTCTGCTGACATTATTAGTAATCTGTTTGGTCTCTTTTGTATGACAAGACATGCAGGCATCATTGCCTAACGCTGAACCAGGAATAATCAGTGGCGCATGAGGATCTGAATGACATGAAGCACAATCCACTAATGGAGTCTTTTTTGTACCCTCGCCGTGAAATACACCATGACAGGTTTCACACTTCGGTATGGCTGTCTCATATGGACGCTTTTTGAGGTTAAAAACATGGAACTCCTTATGACAGTCAACACATTCTATCTGATGTTTTCCCCCAGCATCTTTAATTCGGTCAAATACACCAATGTGACATTGTGCACACTCAGCTACTGTATGAAGAGGCTGAGGCTGAATATCATATAGCTTAGCGACTTTTTTCTCTTCTTTTTTGGCTATATCTATTACTGGTGCCTCTTTTAGTGCAGCCTCTTTAGCCTGAGCAACCTCAGCTTCAGCAGGCGTCGGGACTGCGGCCTTTTGACATCCCGCGACAACAAGTAATAGTGCCACAGTTGCTATAATACTAAAAAATATGGCTCCCTTATCTTTTACACTCTTCATCTACGTTACCTCCATTAATTACTTTCTCATCTCAAATCATGGGCTATACCATGGCATTGCCCACATTCAGGATATTTCCTCAACATTTGAACTGGATGGGGTTCGCCATGGGGTATCTTGCATGAAACACATGTCGGGACTGTCTTATGAACAGCTTTATGACAGAAAACGCATGATAAATCCTTATGCTTTGTTGTATTATTGTTCAACAATGTGTACGCCTCGCCGTGGCAGGCAGCACAATAATGCGAAGGTGTTTCCTGGTCGTAAGTAATAACGAGGGGCATATGTACTGGATGGCATGAAAGGCAGGTATCTACGTTCATATCTTCGGTATGTTTTTCATGACATTCCATACATTCCGGGATATAACGATGTTTTGTGTGACATGCATTACATGCCAGATTTGTATGAGCACTGGGATTCTCTTTAACTTCGACTCCCTGTTTTTCATGGCATGTCAGGCAGGGAGCTGATACTTCCCCTTCTATAATTAAATTTACAGGAGCATGAGTGTCTGAATGACATGATCCACAATTTTCAAGAGCATAATGCGGATTGTCGCTATGGCATACACTGCAATCAGGAATAGCGTTTTTACCCTCAGGCGGGTGCTCTGTATGACAATCCAGACAGCCGACTTCTGTTTTATGCTTATTTCCGCTGGCAGCTATTGTCGCCGGTTGTTTGTCATGGCATTTAATACAATCAGAATTCAAAAGCAAGAAGCCTTCCCGGTTTGCAGCCAATGCGATAGAGCTGTATAGAATCAGCACAAATAACAAAAATAAAATTCCAGTTTTCTTTTTCATATCTTCCTCACTTTACAGTGGAATGGCGATGATGACGTTGCTCAAAATTTACAATAAATTAGTAGCATCACAAATTATCTTATGTCAAGTTATTTTTGACCGAGCCCTAATAATCGGCACCTATCTCTCATAAGGAACGTGGACGAAATAACTTCCCCAACTATGCATCACAGCTTCAGGCCGCCTTCGTCCGATCTCAAATCCCAAAAATATTGAAATAGCTCGCTATTCCTTCAACTTTTGTGATCTGAGATCAAACAAATTCGACCCAAATCTGTGCGCCTACTTGGGGAAGTTAATTCGTCCACGTT
>JABZFQ010000299.1 GCA_014237365.1 Desulfobacteraceae bacterium
TGCTGCAGGATATTAAAGCAGCACTGGAACAATACAGCGTATCCAGTGAGACCGGGATGGTGGTCCTTGACGATTTCGATGCTTCGCATCTTGAAGATTACAGCAAGGAATGCAGAACCCGGATACTCACAAAAGAATATGCCAAACTGATCGCCAGGGCTAATGATGTCCAGGTGTGGATGGATGGCAACGGCATCATCGGGGCACTGGCAGCCCTGCCCTGGTTTGACAGGCCCAATGAGTCAGTAAAGATCGATAGAACTCATCTATAACGTCTTGCCATCACAACGACAGATGCGACCACCAGTAATAATGCAATGAACAAAAGACCTAAAAGGGTAGGAGTATCCTTGTTTTCATATGGTTGTACAGTGCCTGTACCATTGTAATGTGAACTACCTGAACTATTATCGGTATCTGTAACTGACACCTGCCTACATTGCTGCTGATTTCATGGCCCAACCTGTGATGTTGTCCATGTTGCTGATAAGGATAGTACCTGATTTTTCATCATAAGTGGTATCCATGGACGCATCTGCATATTCAGGTGCTACTATTTCAGATTCGTAATAATTTGCTGCTACGACACGCCTGTATTCAAGGCGTTCGTATTTGCCACCTGTAGTCTTTGATATTTCTTATAACACGTATGTGCCATGGTTATAGTCCTCGATGCCGCTACAACCAACAGTATGTATGGTAATACCCAATTCGGCAGCCAGTTCACTCTCTTTCTGGTAATCATAACCTGACGGGCAGCCCTGCTTAAACAAGCTGTCACCGTTCTCTGTTGCAGTAAGTTACAAAAAACAGACACGATTTAGCATAAAATAGCCAAAGCTAAGAGTAATATCAATAAAATGGTATCCGCTTCAAATCTAAGGGTAACGAACTCTATTTTGAAATCTAAAGCCTGCTTAGGCACTTGATTTAGAGAATCCCGATGTGCATTTTACCCTGATTTTTGAAGTGGATACATAAAATGAGATAGCCCAAGCTAATACCCACTGTGGAAGTAATTCCTGCTAAGATCAAAGTTCACGTACAATATGGATATTAGCAAAAGGGATATAATGTTTTTTACCTGAATGGTTCCCTTCAAGCGGGAAGAATACCAGGTATTGATCTTCATGTTTTATTTCAACGACTTTTGCTGATGTGGTCCAGCTCTCAAAGGTCGTATTCCCGTCATCGCCAATATAACGCTTGGTTTCTATTATGTATTTTCTTTCAGACATGGTAATTTTTTCACTCCATTTAATTTGAATTTCCAATAATTAGATACAACGTATTGGATAATTAAAGTTGCTAGGCACAATCTCACATTCCGCTGGTAGATTTTGAAAACAAATCTTTTTCTTAAACATTGAATAATGTCGGTTGATTGTGGTTTTTGAAATTTTTAGACAAATGGTTCGAAAAGATGCATGTTTTTCTTCTGCCGAACTTGGAAAATCAGTATCAAGGGAATTTGGGGCTGTTATCAGGAGGTAAAAATCAAGGAGAAAATGAAGGTTGCAAGCAAATGAAAATTTTGGATTTCAAATAAAAAAACTACAATGCGACGGCATGTCATGACCTACCGCTCTGCTGCGGTTAGGTGTACCGTCGCAACGTTTGACTTCAACATTTCGGAGATTGGCTTTTTCGGATAGCTGAAATGCATCCCAGTTATTATTATCTGTGAAAATAGATTTAACTGTGATAGTTGGCTTATAGAAGACTGTCGGAAAAGCCTTGTTTTTCAAAATTTCAGCTTTACGGTCAAAACTCGACATGGCGCTGCATAATGATTTAATTGGAATAATATTTTTGAAAGTTTCAATTTAAGCGCTTTTT
>JABZFQ010000197.1 GCA_014237365.1 Desulfobacteraceae bacterium
TTTTAACCATGCTCATACAAAATATATTGCTTTTAGTCTATAACAATCTTAATTTTTTAGCAAAAATCTTTTTTATTCATGTTTGCAGAGACACTTTTTAATCACCTGCATTGTTTTGTTGGGACTACCCGTATTTGAATGTGAGTTTGATAAAAATAAATTTCCGGATATAAGAAAAGAAATTTTAAAACTGATAAACAGAAAAACCGATATTATTATCTATTATCCGCTTGCCTGAATTGTCTGGCTGGCATAATAAATGACGGCGTTAAAATTCAGCGATATCTTGATAAGACATTGTTGTGCATATAATGCATCAATCTGGAAAAACAACCATTGCAACGCATCTATATATTTGAAATATTTTAACTTTGACAGTTTCGTAAAAAGTCAGTAAAAAGTTTCAAATTCAAGGCGGGCTATGATAAAGTAACCCTAAAAGGATTTACAGTTCAGACAAGAATAAATATACTCAATAGTATCAAAAAGAGAAAGAACAATATTTTTGATTCACTCCAAACAATACGAAAAGGTAAACGTTCACGGTTACACGAAAGGAATGTAGATTAATGGAAAACATGAAAAAAATAACAATAAATAATGATGGAAGTTTAAATATTCCTGATTTCCCTATAATTGCCTATATTGAAGGAGACGGAATAGGCCCTGACATATGGCATGCAGCAAGCCTGGTGATAGATAGCGCAGTCCAGGCAGCTTACGATAAAAATAAAAAAATATGCTGGATTGAGGTTTATGCCGGCGAAAAAGCGTATCAAAAAAAAGGCGAATGGCTACCTTCTGAAACTCTTAATACAATACGCGAACACGTAATAGCTATAAAAGGACCCCTGACAACTCCGGTAGGAAAAGGAATAAGAAGCCTGAATGTTACGATAAGGCAGGAACTGGATCTTTATGCATGCGTCCGTCCGGTAAAATACATAGAACATGTTCCAAGTCCCATGAAAAATCCAGAGAAGGTTGACATGGTCGTCTTCCGGGAAAACACGGAAGATGTATATGCAGGCATTGAATGGGAATCAGGAAGTGAGGGAGCGGGCAGCGTAATTTCCTTTCTAAAAGACAAAATGGGGATTTCTTTGCCAAAAGACTCGGGGATAGGCATAAAACCCATAAGTGAAAAAAATACCAAAAGGCTTGTAGCAAAAGCTATTTCATATGCTATTGATAACAGCCTGTCGAGCGTTACTCTGATGCACAAAGGCAACATAATGAAATTTACGGAAGGAGCTTTCTGTCAATGGGGATATGAAGTCGCAAAAGAACGATTTGATGAAAAGACCATTACTGAAAAGGATCTTTTTGATAAACATAATGGTAAGTTGCCAAAAGAAAAAGTTGTCATAAAAGACAGAATCGCGGATATGATGTTTCAGCAGGTACTTCTCAGACCTGAAGAGTACCAGGTGATTGCCACTCCGAATTTGAATGGAGACTATATTTCAGATGCTATAGCAGCACAGGTAGGCGGCCTAGGCATGGCTCCAGGTGCAAATATTGGCGACAAATGCTCGGTTTTTGAGGCAACACACGGCACAGCGCCTAAATATGCAGGGCAAGACAAGGTAAATCCCTGCTCTTTAATTCTCTCCGGCGCAATGATGCTGGATTATATGGGCTGGGAAAAAGCATCCGCATTAATAAAGAATGCCATTAAGTCCACCATTAAAGACGGTACGGTTACATACGATCTTGCCCGTCAGATAGAAGGTGCAAAAAAAATAAAATGTTCCGAGTTTGCTGATAAAATAATTGAAAAAATTAAGTGTGGATAAAATCCGTGATTCCTGACAATCAATCTGCAAACGGTAGTTTATTCATTTGGATGGCAAGAGCATTGAGAGAAGCTGTATGGCCATCCAAATGTCTGGTCTGCGGATCTTTTTTCCAGCCTGCAATGTATAAAAGTCGCAATGTGCCTGTTAAAATATTTAATGATGAATCAATTTTAGCTTATAATAAAAAATCTGCCTTTTACAAATTGATGCTTCCCTTTTTATGCCCTGCCTGCTCTACAGATTTTGTGCCTGCTGAATCCCCCTTCTGCTCCATATGCGGCATCATGTTTAAAAGTCGCATCGGGGATGATCATGTTTGCGGGGAATGCATAAAGTCTCCGAAGAAATTTCGAATGGCACGTGCAGTAGCTGTTTATGAAGGGACATTAATGAAAACCATACAGCGTTTAAAGTATAAAGGTAAAATCCAGTTGGCGCGACCACTTGGTATGTTTTTATTTTTCGTTTTCATCAAATATTGGAATAATAAAAACAGAATTGATCTTATTGTTCCCGTTCCGCTTCATATTAAACGCTTCAGAAAACGAGGCTTTAATCAGGCTTATCTTTTAATCAGAGAATGGTTCTCATATGCAGATGCCTTAAATGTCGAGCTTTCATATTCAAAGATTGAAAAAAATGTCCTTATAAGGAATAAAAAGACAGAATCTCAGACCGGCCTTGACCGAAAACAACGCAAGGCAAACATCAAAAACGCCTTCAGCATAGGTGATTCATCAAAAATTAGTGGGAAAAGCATACTTCTTATTGACGATGTTTACACAACAGGAGCAACGGTAAATGAATGTACAAAGGTTTTATTAAATGAAGGAGCTAAAAGTGTTGATGTTCTTACACTTGCACGGGGTATGTGAAACCAGATAAATGAATAATAAAATTTTTAAGGCAGGAACATTTCAATTTGATGTCAAGCTTGGAGATGTTGAATCAAATCTCGCAAAAATTATCGAAGGATTACATATTCTTGGGGACCGCAATGTCAAGATGGCAGTGCTTCCGGAAATGTTGTCCTGCGGATTTGATAATAAGATGCTGCTCAATCATGCCAAACGAACACCATTTATCATCGATAAACTCTCAAGAATAGCATCCAAATACAATATGATTATAGCTGGTTCTTTGCCGGAAGCCTCTGGAAAAAACATTTTCAATACAATTTATGTTGTTGACTCCGATGGCAATATTGCTGGATCTTACAGGAAAATACATCTATTTCCACTTACTGAAGAAGACAAATATTTTTCTGCAGGAAACAAAGCAGTAGTGTGCAATACTTCTATATGTCCTATAGGCTTGATGATATGCTATGATTTAAGATTTCCAGGGCTTTGCAGGTCACTTACTCTTAAAGGCGCCCTTGTGGTTATAATATCGGCACAGTGGCCAATAGGCAGGATCAGGCACTGGGACATTTTATCTCAAGCAAGAGCTATAGAAAATCAAGTTTTTACTATAGCAACTAACAGATGTGGAAAGGAAAAGGGAATTGAATTTGGCGGCCACTCTCAGATTATTTCACCAACCGGTGAAATCCTTTCAATGGCTGAAGAAGGAGAATGCGCTTCAGCAACTGAGATAAACCTTTACAAAATAACGGAATTTAGAGACAAGATTCCATGTTTAAAGAATAACAGTTTACGGTTGTCGGTTAACAGTTAACGGTTAACGGTAAAAGTTTTTCGAATTAATCATTGTAAAATAATTTGTTTGGGAAACTTTTAGATGCTCTTCCGCTAATACTTTGATTATATTTTGATCTTTCTTTGGACACTTTCCGTAGGTTGGATTGAGCAATTCGCTGCATGATTGAGCATAATGGCAAAAAACCTGACTTTGAGCTAAAAGACGAATCTTTAAGAGTTATTTTATATGCTTAAAATTATAAACCTAAAAAATCTTTTGGAAAAAATTAGTCTATTTCACAGACAGGGTAAAAAAATTGTTTTTACAAACGGGTGCTTTGATATTATGCATGTGGGGCATGTACGTTACCTTACTGCTGCAAAAGCAAAAGGGGAAATTCTTGTAGTTGGCTTAAATTCCGACAAATCCGTTAACACAATAAAAGGAGGGGGTAAAAGACCGATTATATGTGAGGATCAAAGAGCTGAAGTTCTTGCGGGCCTGTGGTGCGTGGATTATATTACTGTTTTTAATGAGACCGATCCCTTAAAACTGATTCAAGCCATAAAGCCGGATATCCTTGTAAAGGGGGCTGACTGGTCAGAAGACAAAATAATTGGAGCTGACTTTGTAAAAAAAAATGGAGGTCGGGTTGTAAGAGCGCCGCTTGTTCCCGGAATCTCAACATCTTTAATCATACAAAAGATATTATCGGTTTACGGTTAACAGTTCACGGTTAAAATGCTTCAGCCGTCGTATAATTTCATTAAAAAAACTGCAGCAATTCCCGAAGGCAATGTACCATCTTAATAATAAAGGAAATTCAAACAGGTGCTTTCGTAAACAAAAATTGTTAAAAATCAGTTGGTTACACGATTTAGCGCAAACCATAATCTCTGTTTTGAGATAACCTGTTGAATTGACAGCAAAAACATCGTTAAATCAATATGTTATCATGCCATCGGGAATCGCTGTAAAAACTGTAAACCGACAACCCTGAACCGTAAACCGTTACAAAGGATTCATGATGTGATCTTAAATGATAAAAACGGGATTTTATTTTTTCAGTTTCCCAATCTTGCAAGCTTTTCTGAAATTAAGCATGGAATCTTTACAAGAAAATGCGGTTACAGCAACGAGCCATATAAAAGCCTTAATGTCAGTTTCGATGTAGGAGACCATCCCGGGATTGTGGAGCAGAACAGAAATATTTTATGCGGATGCATCAAGGGGAAAAAATTCGTTTATGCAAAGCAAAGACATGAAACTCAAATTATTGTTTTAGCAAAACATGACAAAGTCTGCTGCAATGCCACTTTTGCCGGGGATGCAATAATAACCGATATTTTAAGCAAGCACCTTGTAATACAGGTTGCAGACTGCCAATCATTGCTTCTATATGATCCTGCACAGCATGTGGTTGCAAATGTTCACTCAGGCTGGCGCGGCAGCATCAAGAATATCATAGGCAAGACGATAAAAAAAATGGGAAAAAAGTTTGCCTGCAGGTCAGAAAATATCATTGCAGGCATAGGTCCATCTCTTGGACCATGCTGTGCGGAATTTGTTAACTATAAAAAAGAAATTCCATTCAACTTATGGAAATATAAAGACAATGATAATCTTTTCGATTTCTGGGCTCTAAGTCGTGACCAGCTTCTTGATGCCGGCCTATTAATCAAAAATATACATTCAAGCAATATCTGCACTAAGTGTAATACTGATCTTTTTTTTTCCTTTCGTGGAGAAGGTATTACCGGAAGATTTGCCGCCGTTATCGGGCTGAAATAGCCTTTTTTATGGAATATTATATGCGTCAGGAAAAAATCAAGGTTCTCTGGAACAAAAAATTAGCTCCTTTTTATTACAGAATAGGTTTTAAGTCTAATAAATATTCATCCGCAAAACCCGGACAATTTATAATGCTTCGCTTTGCAGACCAGATTAACCCTCTCCTTCGTCGTCCTTTTTCCATACACAGACTTATATCAAGAGATGGAAACATAGTTGGACTTGAAGCACTTTACAAGGTGGTTGGAAAATGCACTAAAAAGCTATCAATGTGCGTAGAAGGTGATATCATAGATATTATAGGCCCTTTAGGAAATAGTTTTACAACGTCGGATAATTATAATAATGTTTTTATCGTTGCAGGCGGGGTAGGAGTTGCCCCAATGCTTTTTTTGGCTTCATGCCTGCAACAAAACACTGACGTATCAAAATTTTCAGTGTTTCTGGGAAGCAGGTCAAAGCATGATTTGTTATGCAAAGATGACTTTTCAAGACTGGGGATAAAGGTTCTCATTGCGACAGAAGATGGAAGTACCGGCAAAAAAGGATTTGTTACGGATATTCTTGAAACATCAATTAAGGAAAACCATCCTGATATTATTTATGGCTGCGGCCCCACAGCTATGCTAAAAGCTCTTGCACTTATATCGGAAATGCATTCAATCCCTTGTCGGGTTTCAATCGAAACAATAATGGCTTGTGGTATTGGCGCCTGCCTTGGCTGTGCTGTGGAAAGCAAAAAAACGCCAGAAAAATATCTGCATACATGTCTGAACGGACCGGTTTTTGATACAAAGGAAATTAAGTTTGTAAATTTCTTATAAATATTATAGTGATGGTTCAGGGGTTCAGGGGTTCAGGGGTTCAGGGGTTCAGGGGTTCAGGGGTTCTGAGGTTCTGAGGTTCTGAGGTTCAAATGTTTAGCAATAAAATCAATGACTGACGAAAAAATTTGTCGCTACGAAACGGTAACGGAAAACTAAATCTTAATCTACCATATTTTTACATTGACTTGTTTATAATCCTATGTTAGAAGACTTAATCCAATTCATCAATATGGTCTGGTTTAAGCTTAATAGCAGTCAATGATAAGGCTTCCAAACCATGAAAAAAGAATCAGTAAAGTCTTGGAAAGAACTTGCATTTTATAGCAGTATTGGCCTGTCCGTAGCTCTCTCAATTTTTATTGGTCTTGCTATAGGTCTCTATATTGACAAGAGATATAACACATCGCCCTGGTTTATGCTTATATTTCTTTGTTTGGGAATTGCGGCAGGTTATAGAAACATAGGGCTTGCAATAAAAAAGAGCAGGAAATTCTGAGCGAAAGATTGAAATTGTGGCTATTGAACAACGTCTCATAAAATTCATCACAATAACAAATTGGATTCTGTTGTGCATTGTCAGCATTGTCGGCTTGTTAAGTGCCACACCGAATTTTGCTAAGGGAATCATATTTGGAGGACTGATTGTTACAATAAACTTTCATATGCTTTCCCGAACCCTTAAAAATGCTTTCAGTACCCCGCATTCAGCTTCTCACAATGTTATTTTAGGCAAATATTATCTGCGTTTTATTGTAAGCGGATTTATTATATTTTTACTTATATCAAAGCATTATGTTGATCCGATAGGACTTTTTATTGGTCTTTCCGTTGTGGTCGCAAGTATAATGCTTGCAACCATATGTGAAGTAAAAAAACTATTTTTCAAGGAGGCAATTTAAAGTGGAACATCCCTATTTATTCTTTGTCAAATTTTTCGAGTTGATCGGGCTTGGTCATTTTGCACATGGAAATCCACACGTAATTTATTCGTGGGTTGTTATGACTTTACTTATAGTTATAGGTGTAATTGCAACAAAGGGCGTAAGCATGATTCCTTCAAAAGCACAAAACGTTTTTGAAGTTCTGCTCTCCGGCATGGAAGACTTTATGATCAGTGTTACCGGAGAAGAAGGCCGGTGGCTTTTCCCTATAGCCGCAACTGTATTTCTCTATATTTTTGTATGTAATCTAATAGGACTTGTGCCGGGCTTTTTCCCACCAACCGCCAGTCTGAATACAACTCTTTCATGCGCGCTTCCCGTGGTTATTTTTACTCATGTTATCGGTATTAAGTACCATGGAGTAAAATATATTAAACATTTTCTTGGCCCTGTATGGTGGATGATTCCCATCATTCTTCCGATTGAACTAATAGGTCATATAGCGCGTATTCTCTCACTCACATTCAGGCTTTTTGGTAATATGATGGGCCATGAACTGGTCCTGGGTATTCTTTTTGGACTTGCCGGCCTTTTCTTTGCACCCCTGCCAATCATGGCACTTGGTATATTTGTATCTTTAGTTCAGGCATTTGTCTTCTTTTTGCTTTCAATCATGTATTTTACCGGAGCAATGGAACACGCGCATTAAAAAATTATTACAATTATAAGAACTTTGTTTGTTATTAAATAATGGGATAATGGAAGAAGCAAAATAAAAAATCTTAAAAAAGGAGGTAGAGTTTTATGGGAGAACAAGCATTACAATTCTTTATTGCGAGCGTTACTGCCGCTGGTTTCGGAATTGCTGTAGCAGCTTTTGGTTGTGGCATTGCACAGGGTATTGGTCTGAAATCTGCAGTTGAGGGTATTGCAAGAAATCCTGAAGCATCCGGCAAGGTTACGGTTACACTGCTAATCGGTCTCGCTATGATTGAATCACTGTGTATTTATGCTCTGGTTATCGCTCTTATTCTAATTTATGCCCATCCTCAGGCAGGTGCAATTGCAGCACTGTTTGGCGCTGCTCATTAATAAAAAAACCAGCTTTAGTTAAAAATTAGTTAAAAAACAAAACAGGGTATTGTATCTAACGAAACAATACCCTGTTTTATTTTTTCCACCTTTTACGAATATATATCGATCCCTAAAATCCCTTAATCCCCAATCCCTCCAGGACAGTCAGCATTTGTTTCGCCAGTTCGTCCCCGTTCCTTACTTAAATATTTCGGTGTTGATATTCTCTTCTTTAATGAGTCTGTGGAGATATTGTCTTTGCAGTTCAGCTTGTTCGGCAGCCCTGGAAATATTACCCTTATTTTGTTGAAGGATCCAATTAATATATTTGTTATGAAAAGACTTTATGATGATTTGCTTTGCTTCTTTAAATGGAAGTGTATAAATGCTGTGATCAAATACAGGCGAAGTATGCGCTACAGGTTCTTGTGGCAGAATATCTGAGATATTAATTGTATCTGATTGACAGAGGATAGCTCCGCGTTCAATACAGTTTTCAAGCTCCCTAACATTTCCCGGCCAGCTTTTAGACATTAACGCTGATATTGCCTCAGGGGCAATTGTACTCATTTTTTTATCGTTTAACGACTTGAATTTTTTGAGGAAATGGTGTACCAGGATTGGGATATCTTCTTTTCTATCCCTTAAAGGGGGCATGTGTAGATTGATAACATTGATCCTGTAATAAAGATCTTCTCGAAATTGTTTTGCTTCTATCAGCTTTTTTAGATTCTGATTGGTTGCAACTACAAAACGGATATCTGCTTTTTTTGTTATTAGACCTCCGACCGGCTTGTATTCCCCTTCTTGCAGGAGCCGAAGCAATTTGGCCTGCATGGCTAAGTTAAGATCTCCTATTTCGTCTAAAAAAAGGGTGCCCAGGTTCGCTTCCTCAACAATTCCTTTTTTATCTTTCCATGCGCCGGTAAAGGATCCCTTGACGTGGCCAAAAAGCTCGCTTTCTATTATTTGTTCAGGCATGGCAGTACAGTTGATAGTTATAAAAGGCTTGTCTTTACGATCGCTGTGATAATGAATAGCTCTTGCTGCCAGTTCTTTACCTGTCCCGCTTTCTCCGCTTATAAGAACCGTGGCTGTTGCTTTGGCCACCTGGTCTATCATTTTTATAATCGACATGATAGCGGGGCTGGAACCGATTATTTGAAGAGATCCTTTTCTCTGCCGGAGGGATTTTTTCAGAGCTATATTTTCCTGTGTGAGCTTTTGCCATGACATGGCTTTATCAATTGTTATAAGTATCCGTTCTTTACGGAACGGCTTGGATATATAATCAAAAGCGCCTTTTCTGGTTGCTTCTATTGCAGTTTCAATAGTGGCATATGCTGTCATGATTACCACACTTGCAGAGGGTTGAATGTTTTTTGCCATATCAAGGATGGCTATCCCATCCATCTTTGGCATCTTTAAATCAGTTATTATAATATCAAATTGCTGTTTTCTCAGCAGTTCTACTGCCTTCAAGGGATCGTATTCTGTTTCAACTGTATATTTGGTTTTTTCTTTAAATATTCTTTTTAAGAGGACAAGCATGTCTTTTTCATCGTCAACTATTAAAATTCTTCCTTCCATAATTAGTCCAGTTGTACGTCCTGTTTAATCCTGAGTTTAATTTTAAAAGTGGTTCCTTTTGATTTGTTTCCTGAGTCATCTGTATTGCTTTCGCAGGAAATCGTCCCCTCATATTTAGCTACGATGCCGTGACTTATAGAAAGACCTAATCCTGTGCCTTCCCCTTCTCTTTTTGTTGTAAAAAATGGGTCAAAAATTTTATCCATATATTCAGAAGGGATACCGTGCCCATTATCCTGTACAATTACAACCACCTTATCATTATTGGCATTAAGTGCCGAACTTATCCTCAATATACCTCCATTTTTCATTGAGGCTGCGGCATTATTGATCAAGTTCAGTACTACCTGTTGCATCTGTCGCAAATCGCCTTTAACTTCAGGAAGATTTGACTCTAGATTTAATCGAAGTTCAATATCATTCATGTCCAATGAATGGTTAACCACATCCATGATATTTCTGATAGCTTCATTGATATCACAGTATTCGTAAATGCCCTCCCCATGACGGGCAAATCTCAGCAGATTTTCTACTACTGCCTTGCAATGAAGGCTGTGGCGTTCAATTGTTTTCAGGTCTTGATAACCCTGGCTATTTTTTTCACATTTTTCCAGGAGAAGATCAGTAAATCCAAGGATAATTCCCAGTGGATTATTAATTTCGTGTGCAACCCCGGCAGCTAAGGTGCCCATTGAAGCGAGTTTCTCGGTATTAACCAGATGGTTTTCTAATTTTTTGCTTTCAGTTATATCTTTTGCAATGCAAAGAACAGATCTCACATTCCCTTTTTCATCTTTATGAGGCATAAAATTGGCGTTAAGCAGAACCTGATGTTTTCCTGTTGTTACCATAAAGTCATCACGGACGCTTTTTCCAACCTGGAAAACATGTTTAATAATTTCAAGCTGTTTTTCGGCAACTTCTTTTGAAAAAAGGTTTGACAGGGGCCGACCAATAAATTGGGAAGGAGCACCACCAAAAAAAGCAGCAGTAAAGGTATTTAACGATCGGAAACGGCCTGAGCCATCAACTGTAAATATAAAATCTTCTGCACTTTCCACAAGGCTTCTGTATCTTTCTTCGCATCGCTTGAGTTCTTTTGACTGGGATGAAATCTGATTTTGAAGGATGCGGAATCGCCATTGATCATAGAATAAAGCTCCAGCCATTCCTATCAGTAGAGCGACAATACCTGTGCCTTGAATCCAGAACAGGTTGTTAGTGCTTATATGAGTTTTTTGAATGCTTATCATAAGCGTTAAGATAAAACACAAAAATCCTATAAACCAGGAAACAATTAAGGCGGTTTTGTTGAGCTTGAGTTTGTCTTTTAAATCCATTTGTCAGGTTCACAGTGCATGGTTAGGAACGGGATATTTTTAAATTATAATTGAAAACTCTTATAATGCAAGGGAAACATCTGTGAATAAAATTTGGCAATTTGTTTAAAATTCAGTCAGGTTTCATTGACAATGCTATATTATATTTATATTGTTGATATCTATTATGTACCCAATAACATCGGGATTTATTAGTTTATGTTTGGAATAAAAAAATTTTTAAGTATGCGGCAAAAAAGCGGAGATTCGCATTTAGAACAAATAATTTCAATTGATGATATTCGTCGTACCGTTACAAGAAAAAGTGTGAACTTTAATACTATGTTAAGGGCATACTATGAAATATCAGATATAATAAACGACTTGGAGCAGGCATATTTGGGGAACCGCAGTTTTGAGATTTCATTTATTGAATCCCGTTGTAAAAATATATCATCTAATATGTTCAAAATTATCGGAGCGTTAAATTATATATGCGATAATCAGTTTTTCCACCGTTGAGGCTTCTTTTGGTCAAAGATCAGAGGGAAATTACCTGTGTTTCAGTTTTAACGGAGGCGGAGCTGACCCCGTCCGTAAAGCAAGAAGGGCGAACTTAATTAAAATCCTTCTAGAAAAATTTGATTTTTGGGTTGAGGTAAAAGATGATCTGGTTTTCGCATGGCTGGAAGGGCATAAAAAAAAGTATTTAGAAGATAGACTGAAAGTTCTCGGTCATCTTGTAATGCATACCAGGCAGCTTGATATGGTACTGTCAAGCAATGCAAGGGTGAACTGGTATGTTGAAGAAACCCTCAAGCAAATTTCCTCCTTTGTAAACATTCCTTAGAAACGATTTTAAAACAGCTCAACGGTTCCCACATCCTTAGACGAAATAACTTCCACAACTATGCATCACAGCTTCAGATCGCCTTTGTCCAATCTCAAATCCCAAAAATATTGAAATAGCTCGCTATTCCTTCAACTTTTGTGATCTGAGATCGAACAAATTCGACCCAAATCTGTGCGTCTACTTGTGGAAGTTAATTGAGTGTAACCAAAATAAAACAATGCCATCTTGATGATGGTTCCCTATTATGTGATACAATTCGTTTTCAAATAACGTAGGGGCAACGCCTGTGGTTCCCCTTCCGCCCTGTGGTTGCATATTATCAGGGCAGGCACAGGGGCCTGCCCCTACGGGATATTGCCGAATACATTGGGCCGGATTTTCCGGAGGTTCGAATCGTTTTGCACATTCCACC
>JABZFQ010000053.1 GCA_014237365.1 Desulfobacteraceae bacterium
TTCAATTAGTGCAAGCACATAAGCGAATAACTTTGAGGAACCCGGTGCGGTAATTCCGCACGCCGGGGGATGTGAGGGGGCAGTCAGGTAACTGGCTGCCCTACCTCGATGTAGCCCCGCAGGTATAAATTTGATGAATAGGATCAGGAATACTATACTGGAAGTTAAAAATTTAACCATGGATTTTGGTGGCCTGCGGGCTCTGGATCACCTTGATTTGAATATGGTTGAAGGAGACATAGCAGCTATTATTGGCCCGAATGGAGCAGGCAAAACAACTTTTTTTAACTGTGTAACCGGAATATACAATCCAACTGAAGGAGAAATACTGATTTCACCTCCAGAGAAAAAACGTAAAAAAATAAATGGGTTAAAACCGAATAGTGTTACAAAAAAAGGTATGGCCCGTACTTTTCAAAATATTCGTCTGTTTTCTAATATGACTGTTCTTGAGAATGTTATGATTGGACGCCACTGCCGTACTTCTTCGGGTATTATGGGCGCTATATTAAGAGGAAGGTCAACAATTAAAGAAGAAAAGGGTGTGGTTGATTTCAGCTACAATATTTTAAAAAAGACGGGCATTTCGCATCTTGTCAACGAGTTTGCAAAAAATCTTCCTTATGGAGCACAAAGGCGTCTTGAAATAGCAAGAGCGATGGCTACTGAACCTTTCCTGCTTCTTCTGGATGAACCTGCCGCAGGCATGAATCCCCAGGAAACCAGGGAACTTGACGAACTGATAACCAGACTGCGAGATGAAGACAATATTTCCATATTGATGATTGAACATGACATGAAACTGGTCATGAGTCTGTCCGACAGGATATTTGTTATGGATTACGGAAGAAAAATCGCGCAGGGAACACCCAGTGATATTATTAATAATCCTGTTGTAATAAAGGCCTACCTTGGAGAGGATATAGATGTTTAGGAACGTGGACGAAATAACTTCCGCAACTATGCATCACAGCTTCAGGCCACCTTTGCCCGATCTCAAATCACAAAAATATTGAAATAGGTAAGCTATTCCATCAACTTTTGTGATCTGAGATCGAACAAATCTGACCCAAATCTGTGCGCCTACTTGTGGAAGTTAATTGTAAGAAAAGCATATTTAGGGTTGTAGTTTTAGGCTACCAATAATGAAATTCAGATTAGAAGAAACTCTTTATTATCGCGAATCCAGCTACAAGCAATACCACAAAGGCAATGGCAAGTATATTGAAGTGTTTGTCGATAAATGCTTGAATCTTAGGGCCGAAAATATAGATAAGTCCTCCCACCAAAAAAAAACGTGCTGCTCTTGAAACTGCCGATGCAATTAAGAAGACCGCGAAATTTATATCAAACGCTCCAGCGGATATTGTGAATACTTTATATGGAATTGGTGTAAATCCTGCAATACCTATGGCCCATGCATCGTATTGCATATAGAGATCTTTTATATATTGCATTTTATGGGTTAGCCCATAAATCTGGATGATCTTTTCTCCTATGCTAACCATAAATTGCCATCCGATTAAATAGCCTAAACACCCTCCTACTAAGGAGCCTGCGGTACAAATTAGAGCATATTTAAATGACTTTTTCGGTATTGATACGGATAGAGCTATTAACAATACATCAGGGGGTATAGGAAAGAAGGAAGATTCGCAAAATGCGAGTAGAAATAATGCCCAAGTTCCATAAGGGGTTTCCGCCCAATGGAGAATCCATGAATAAAGGCGACGAAGCATTTATTGATCTCTCCATCCATGTTCGCCAACAAGCTTGACAAACCTGCATCCGCCCAGGTTTGTTTTGTGAATACCATCCTCATCCTTGTAAAGCCTGATTAAATCCTGGGAATATTGATCTCCTACCGGTAAAACCATGCGCCCGCCCACGGATAGCTGGTCAACCAATACTTTGGGGATTTCAGGAGCACCAGCGGTAATGATAATGGCATCAAAAGGACTTTCGTCAAGCCATCCTGTGGTACCATCAGAATATTTGGTAACAACATTGTGATGGCGGAGTTTATCAAAAAGTTTGCGTGTTTTAACAAAAAGGAAATGAATTCTTTCTATTGTGTATACACGGAATACAATTTCAGCGAGGATTGCTGCCTGATATCCTGATCCTGTTCCAATTTCAAGCACCCTGTCCTCTTTGTTTAGTTGCAGCGCCTGTGTCATTTCAGCAACAATATATGGTTGTGAGATGGTTTGCTGTTCGCCTATGGGCAGGGGAAAATCACCATAAGCTTGATCCATTAGAGCTTCACTTACAAAAAGATGCCTTGGAACTTTGCGCATGGCCGCAAGGACGTAAGTATCCGTTATTCCGCGCGTTTCAATCTGTTTTTTTACCATCACTTCACGTAAGCGCTCATATTTTAAAGAATTTACCAGCATAATTTATTTTAGCTATCAAATCAGATGGTTTGCGTCAAGGATTTATACGCCAAAAATTTGTTCTTGTCAGTAGCGAATGCGTGTATTATATCCACAAAATACAAAACACAAAATAATTCGTAATAGTTCACCACGGATTTTCACGGAAATACACTGAATTATCGTAACGGTTCAATTTTTATCTCAGTACAAATTTATGAACAGCGAAAAACATCTAATAGTATCTTTTCTATTAACTTTCCTTATTGTTAGCTTTGGTACGGTCGGCTATATAGTTATCGAAGGCTGGGACATTTTGGATGCTTTATATATGACTGTAATTACGATGGGCACCGTTGGATACGGCGAGGTCCATGAAATTAGCAAGACAGGACGATTGTTTACCATTTTACTTATATTTTTTGGAGTTGGTTACTTTGTGTATATAGCTGGTATTGTGGTACAATTTATGGTTGAAGGAAGAATGAGAACCATATTGGGGAGAAGGAGATTGGATAAAAAAATTAATCGATTAAAGAACCATTATATTGTTTGTGGATATGGACGTATCGGAAGGGTCCTCTGCAAAAATTTACAACAAAAGCCGCTTGACTTGGTTGTTATAGAGAAGGACAGAGAGCTGATTCCGGTAATGGATGAAGATAAAGTTCTCTATGTGTGCGGTGATGTATCGGATGAGGCAAATCTTATTAAGGCTGGAATAAGGCGGGCAAAAGGACTTGTTGCTGTTTTAGCTACTGATGCAGACAATGTGTTTCTTGTTTTGACGGCAAAACAGCTTAATCCGGATATGCATATAGTTGCACGGGCGTGCCAGGTCGAATCAAAGGCGAAATTACGGGCAGCCGGGGCAAACAATGTTGAATCACCATATGAAATGGGTGGTGTAAGTATGGCCCAACGGATACTTCGTCCTACGGTAACAAACTTTCTTGATCTTGCTTTTAGCTCTGAGCGTAAAGACATTCATATGGAGGAGATACCCGTAAGTCCGTCCTCTGCTCTATCAAACGTTATGTTGAAAGATTCAGGTGTCAGGCAGCAGTTTAATCTTATAATAATTGCAATAAAGAAGTCAGATAACAGCATGTTGTTTAATCCTTCTTTTGAAACAGTTATCAAAGCCGGAGATACTGTCATAGCGGTAGGGGAAGAAGCAAATCTAAAGAAGCTGGAAGATATATTGAATCCATAGAGAGATTATATTTTATAAATTATCCTTTCATCAGTAATTATTATGTCTACATGTTTGTCATGTGATTCAACAGGAACTTGCTGAATAATTTGGTGCTCAAGAGCTAACGCAACCTTTCTGGTTGTTATAGAAAGTTTAGGAATAAATCTGTCGTAATATCCTTCTCCGGTTCCTATTCTTCCCCCCTTTTCGTCAAAAGCAACCCCCGGGATAATTGCTAAATCAATACAGTCAACAGGTACGATTTTGCAGCGGTTTATATTCGGTTCCAGGATGCCTCTCGGACCAGTTATAAGGTTATTATCAAGGTCATCAACTTTCATTAATTTCATTTCATATGTTTTGATATTAAAGGCAGGAAGAATTACAATTTTATTAAAGTCAAAACATTTTTTAATAATATTACGAGAAGTTACTTCTATTTTCTTATTGACATAAAGCAAAACAATTTTTGCTTCAAGAAAGTTCGCAAATTCAAACAAGTTATCCTCAACTTGTTTGGTTTTTTTTGCTATCTCTTTATCAGAAATATCTTCAAGTATCTTTGCAATATTATTGCGTATTTCTTGTTTTTTTTCTCGAATTTCCTCCATGTTATTTCTCCAGAGTAAATTAGGAACGTGGACGAATTAACTTCCGCAAGTAGGCGCACAGATTTGGGTCGAATTTGTTCGATCTCAGATCACAAAAGTTGAAGGAATAGCGAGCTATTTCAATAATTTTGTGATTTGAGACCGGACAAAGGCGGCCTGAAGCTGTGATGCCTAATTGGGGAAGTTATTTCGTCCACGTTCCTTAGTTATATTTTTTTAGTCTATACAAATTAGGCAATTAAAGTCAACTCACAATAATCATTGACCAAACAATTGCTCTATGATACTTTTTTTAAAAAGTATGAGCCCTTTGTACACTGCCTGCTTGTGTCCATTTTTTGCCTCAAACTCAAATATTATTAAAAAATTTATAACAGCTATTTTTTTAAAACATAGGTATTTTATGCTGGAAATCAAGTTTGTTATTCAAAATTTGTCTTTAGTTCAAGAATTTCTTTCATTGCGAGGTGAAACAGCGGATCTTAAAAGTTTAGCAAATTGCGATGTAAAACGCAGAGATATTCTTCTTGAGATAGAAGCTTTGAGGCATCGACGCAATAAGGTTTCTGAACAGATAGCAATTATGAAAAAGGAGGGTGAGGACACAGAAAATTTTGTAAATGAAATGCGTAAAGTTTCGGGCCGGATTAAGAATTTAGAGAAATTTTTGACCGAAATGGAAGAAAAAGTAAAAAATATCCTTATTGGACTGCCTAATATACCCCACACATCTGTTCCTGTAGGAAAAGATAGTTCTGAAAATAAAACCATAAAGCAAGTTGGAAAATGTCTGGATTTTGGCTTCGAACCCAAACCCCATTGGTCATTAGGCGAAAGCCTTGGAATTTTCGATTTTGATAGAGCTTCCAGGATTACCGGTGCGCGTTTTCCACTTTATTTCGGAGCCGGAGCAAGGTTGGAAAGAGCTTTAATCAATTTCATGCTCGATATTCATACTACAAAGCATGGTTATAAAGAAACCCTTCCTCCTTTTATTGTGAACCGGCAAAGCATGATCAACACCGGCCAGCTCCCAAAATTTGAGGAAGATCTCTTTAAACTGCAAGGTTGGGATTATTTCTTGATCCCTACTGCCGAAGTTCCGGTTACCAATATCCATCAGGGCGAGATTCTGGATGAAGATTTGCTGCCGATTATGTATGCTGCCCATACTCCCTGTTTTCGGTCTGAGGCTGGATCTTATGGAAAGGATACAAGGGGGTTGATAAGACAGCATCAATTTAACAAGGTTGAGCTGGTCAAATTTTCAACACCCGAGAGTTCATATAGCGAGCTTGATAAACTATTAAATAATGCGGAAGCAATTCTTAAAAAACTAGATCTTCCTTATCGGGTAGTTAATCTTTGTACTGGAGATCTGGGTTTTTCAGCAGCTAAAACATATGATATTGAAGTCTGGATGCCTGCTCAGGATGTTTATAGAGAAATTTCGTCTTGCAGTAATTTTGAAAGCTTTCAGGCAAGGCGTGCAAATATCAGATTCAGGAGGAAAGGGAAAAAAGGGACCGAACTTGTCCATACATTAAATGGATCCGGACTTGCTGTTGGGCGTACGGTTGCGGCTATACTTGAAAACTTCCAGCAGTCTGACGGAGCTGTAATAATTCCCGAGGTACTTCAACCATACATGAAGATTTCGTCAATTCAGAAAGAGAAGGCTTAAAAGGATCAGGGATCAGGGTTTTTTAAAAGGCATAATGCCAAACTACCCACTGCGGTGTTTACGTGGCTTCTGCTAATGCCTTGTTGCTTTGGGTGCATGTGATAAGTGGCGTTAGAAATAATTCAAATACACAATAAGGGCTCGCTAAAAAATAACTTGGCATTTTTGGCTACCAACTTAAAGCGGGACACTTTTCGCCATTTTGGTTCTATGGCAATTCCACAATCAAGCAAAATTTAAGGAGTTGCCAACTGATTGAATTTACAGGCTGTCCCGCCTTACGTTGTCGAAATAGCTCGCTATTGCTGCGGTTTTGCTCAATTAGATCAATTAAATCTACGGCAAATTTGAGCGCAAATTCTACCAAGTTATTTTTTAGCGAGCCCTAAGGCAAAAAAAATGCAGGAACAACTTTACTATGTTACTATTTATGTTGTAGAGATTATGAAAACGATATATGATTTATTAATAATTGGTAACAAGACCCACTTCATGTTTGGTATTCAATGTGGCTTTATAGGATTTCTTGTTTTAATTGTTGATAGTATAGTAAGCTATCTGAATAAAACTGATAATAAATCACTGCTTGGAATTAGATATAATCGAAAAAATTTATTTCAAATATGTTTATCATGGGTAGTAGGCGCATCAATAATGGGTTTTCTTGGCAGTTTCTTTCAATTACTTGCTGATACGAAACAAGCAATGGGAAGTATAGGTATATCATGGCCATTAATATTTTCAAAACTGGTTGAAACTATAGGAGATAAGGACGATACAAATCTTAAAGATGAAGAAGAACTTGATGAAGCCGATAATGATTTGGATGGAGAGTAACAATGCAGAAATTTAAAGAATTCTATTTTGGAACTAGAGCAAAGTTCGATAGATATCAAGTTGTTGAGTCTGCAAAAAATTCCAAAGCTTTCAATAAGTCTGGTAGTGAAACTATTAAAGATGCTATTGCAATTTTACTATGGGAATCCAAAAATCAGAACTCATGGATAGTCAGAACAAATGAAAGAGTATATAAAATACTTGATGATATCAGAAAAGAAGGCCCCATCATTAATTGGTCTAGGAGTATAAATCTGTTTAAGGAACCGAATTTAATTGAGACCAATGATTATAAGTTACATACTGGTAAAATAAAATTTTTACATAAGCCTGAGAAGGAATATAAATATAGCAAAAAACTATTTTTCAATAAAAATGTAAAAGATGGTATTACGAATTTCATAAAGACGGGTGATTTCTAAACGAATAAGGAACGTGGACGAATTAACTTCCCCAAATCTGTGCGCCTACTTGGGGAAGTTAATTCGTCCACGTTCCTAAGGATAGATTGTGTGAGCGTAACGAACCACAATCTTATCCGGTTGTTGGACAAGCCCGATATTGGCACGCTACTTGTTATAAGGAAATGTCTTTTTTGAGAGCGATTATTGTAAAAATGACATAGGATATGAGTAAGTTAAGGAAGACTTATAAGATCGTATAATTTTATTCATCATATTCAATTTTAGGTTATTTTTTTTACACATTGCAAGGTTTTTCTCAGTAATTCTCATTATGAGATCGGGTTCGTTTCCAGATACTGGGCAAGGGGCATTTTGCCACGATTTTTCGCGACTGGAAAGCCGCTCCCACAAGGACATCTTTTCAAAATGAGAATTGGTGATGTTTTTCTGCCGCGAAGCGGCTTCGTCCAACGATTTACTCCATCAGACCGGAGACGCTATGGCGTTTTTCGCATCAGCGTAATTTTGAGCAAAACCTCGCATTTGCCAATTTCATCATAGCGTCTCCGGCAGGTGACCAGCGCTATAGAAAGAATTTTTAGCTATGAAAATTGAAAATTTTCCGGAAGATATTCAGCCATATGTAATTCCTGATCTGACTTCTGATGAGGGAGAAAGGCTTATATATCGGTGTTTGGGATGCGGGCTGGAATATGGCATTGAGAAGTTGCTATACACATGCCCGGAATGCGGACAGGTATTGCTTATTTATGATGCAAATTTTGACAGGCTTAAAAAAATCCCTGGAGAATTGTGGCACAGGATTTTTGATTATCGCAAGATGCTCAAAATTTCCGCCCTAAAAGGAATTTATTTATACCACGAATTTATTGGTCCAATTATACCACTGGATTCCATTGTTTATCTGGGCGAAGGGCATACACCCGTTATTGAGGCAAATTCTTTTTTGCAGAAAAAGGCAGGAATCAGATTTTACTTTAAAAACGATGGCCAGAATCCAAGTGCGTCTTTTAAAGATAGGGGTATGGCAAGCGCTCTGAGTTATATACAATTTATAATCAGCAAAGGATATATTTCTTCTGATGTGCTGGCAATCTGCGCTTCTACGGGAGATACTTCCGCGTCTGCGGCATTATATGCATCTTATCTTAAGCCTCATGTAAAATCAGCAGTCATTCTTCCCCATAAGAAAGTAACTCCGCAGCAGTTGTCCCAGCCCTTGGGAAGCGGGGCATCGGTGTTTGAAATTCCGGGTGTGTTTGACGACTGCATGAAGGTTGTTGAAGCTTTGTCGGAGAAATATAAT
Source organism: Desulfobacteraceae bacterium (assembly GCA_014237365.1). Taxonomy (GTDB): domain Bacteria; phylum Desulfobacterota; class Desulfobacteria; order Desulfobacterales; family ETH-SRB1; genus B13-G4. The sequence goes on from JABZFQ010000053.1 coordinate 8,440, forward strand.
GTAGCACTGTTAAACTCCAAAAATGCCTGGAGGATACTTGGCCAGGAGTCATATTCATATGAAATCGCCCAGGATTTTGAATATGATATGAGCGACAAAGTCGTAATATTACCTATCGGCAATGCAGGTAATATTACAGCAGTTATGAGCGGATTTTTAAAATTTTATGAAACAGGAATTATAAAGACATTGCCAAAAATAATTGGTGTGCAGTCAAAGCATGCCAATCCTGTTTACAAATATTACCTGGAACCTGATGCGGAAAAACGGAAATTTGTTCCTGTAACAGTAATGCCCAGCGTAGCCCAGGCCGCCATGATCGGCAATCCTGTATCAATGCCCCGGGTAATTCATCTGGTTGACATTTATAATAGCATGTCTGACAAACAGAAGGTATTTTTTGTTGAGGTGTCTGAGCAGGACATCATGGACTGGGAACTTTTGGCAAATCGGAACGGGCACATTGCATGTACGCATGGAGGTGAATCGCTGGCAGCTCTTGTTTCAGGCTATGAACAAAAGATTATAGAAAAAAATGACGTTGCCATAGTTGATTCAACCGCTCATGCACTGAAATTTTCCGGTTTCCAGGAAATGTATTTTGAAAACAGTTTCCCTGAAGAATTTGAGATTTCTCCAAACCGGGATTTAATTAATTCTCCTGTTTTTATCCGGCCAAAAGACCTTGAAAAGGTTCCTGCGCCTGGCAAGCCGTTAACTGGAGAAGACTTTAAACGGTTTGTCGAACGTACATCAGAAGAAATCGCAAATGCCTTGGATCTGAAAAAGGTTTAAGGAACGTGGACGAATTAACTGTAAACCGACAACCATAAACTGTTACTACATATGCTTCAATCATTACAAAATTCATTTAAAAAACTGTAAACTGTGAACGGTTACTATAGAAGATGCTTAAATCAATAATTTCCATAATTTCCATCTTTCTATGTTTAATAATATTAAGCATAAGCCCTCTTTATGATGTAAACGCAGCTTTTTTATATAAAAGTTATGTAGTTAAAAAAGATCGGGGGCGAGATATTTTGTGCGATCCCTATATCGTTCAGAAAGATGATTGGATATGTAAACTTTTCAAGCAAGGAGGTGAGATTTCACAAGAAGATTTTCCTGAATTTTTAAGCATATTTAAACGCATCAATCTACATATTCATAATGTAAATAGAATTTTACCAGGTCAGCATATTTTTATCCCCTTAAAAATATTGAGCCGAGATTCCATGCTAGGCCAATCTTCCGGAATCGTTACCATCCCATTTGTAACCATTTCAAATATCCCTGAAATTCTTAAAAACCACTCAATTGCATATACAGTAAAAGAAGGAGAATGTTTATCGCGGTTAATTGTGCAAGGTTACCGCGCAGATATGGCAACAACAGAATTATATAAGGAAGGAATGAAGTTGTTCAGGCTTATCAATCCAGAAATTATTGATTCAAATCTTATTTATTACGGCCAAAAAATTTATATTCCCAACCCATCCATTAGAAACCAGCCCTGGTATAAATCCCTTTTTGATGCTTCCGGCAATATTGTAGAGGAAATTGTGCTGGACGATACAACTGCTTCCTGCGCAAGAGATACAGCAGCAGTTGCGGCCGTAACAAGAAAAAAAGATATTACGCCATCTCCTTTTAATCATCTGGCTCAAGCCCTGGATGCAACACTCCTAAATAAAGGCACATACTACTTTCCAATGCAAGGAGAAGAAGATTTCGGCTTAGATCTTTCTATATTTCCTGTTATAGAGCTTAATAATCAAAGCAGAATAATTTTTCAAGAAGATGATATGCAGGAATATGCTTTGAATGCGATAAAGTCATTTTGGAAGAATGTAATAATTGTTCCAATTTCTCAGAAATTATCTTCAGACCAACTGTTTGATTCGGTTATTAATTCAATATTCAAAGATAGTATAAAAAATAAATTGTTCTTTTCAGATCAGGGCATGGAAGTAAATATCACTGCAAAATGGATAATTGAGAAGCAATCGGGCGATGAAAATAAAGGTCATCCTGTTTGTATAAATTTTATTGAAAATCAAGATGAACATACACCAGGTTCAATTTGCCGATATTTTGAATCGCAAGGTGTAATTATTAAAGATATAATAAAAGATGGAAAAATTTCAAAAAATAAGAAAGAAGATGTTAACTACCGGCAATCCGACAAAAAGATAACCTTTATCAACACACTGGAAATAAAAGACATTGTTAATGATTTGCTTAAAGCAATGGGTTATAACTATGATCGGAATATAAAGATTACATTTCCATACAAAGGGATTCAGGTTGAAGCCTTAGCAAACCTCATATCGTTAAAAGATGATGCTCCGCTGATTGTTGACTTTGGAAATATTTATGGCAAGGCAATAATTGCTGTTAAAAAAGCCGGCATAGAGGTCATTCAGGTAAACATGGAAGAGGAAATAAATACTATTATACAAAAACTTCTTAAAGGCATTGAGCTTGATTACACAATTGATCCAATATTTTTTGTTGCGAAAAGGCCTGAAAAATATAATACTTCGTTAACTATACCGGGATTTCTGGTTGCAGATGTTGGTAGCCACAACATACTTATATCAACAGTTCCTTTACATAATGAGCTGATTCAATTTTTAAGTGATAGAAATTTAAAAGTCATTATCATAAATTCCGTAAATTCAAAGCTATGGAATGTGGACGAAATAACTTCCACAAGTAGGCGCACAGATTTGGGTCGAATTTGTTCGGTCTCAGATCACAAAAGTAATAGCGAGCTATTTCAAGATTTTTGGGCTCTGAGATCAAACAAAGGCGGCCTGAAGCTGTGATGGCATAGTTGTGGAAGTTATTTCGTCCACGTTCCTATTATTGCCCGTGAACGGTTACCAAAATTTTAACCACATTTCTCTCTATCTTTTTGCCGTTTTTCAACTCGTATGACATCCTGACAGTTTTCAGCCGTCCCCTGGCAAACAGATCTACACATTCCGAATACAACTCCCACTCAAGCTTTAAACCTTTTTCTTTAATACTTTCCAAAGTATCATCACTTGTTATCTGAAATGCTCTCTGGCCTATAATAGGCCCTGAATCTTCTCCGTAATCAATAAAGTGTACCGTACATCCACCAACCTTGCATCCATATCTGAAAGTATCTCCATATCCATCAACGCCCGGAAACGAGGGCAGTAACGCAGGATGGATGTTCATTATACGATAATTTGAAGGACCAGGATTTATTCTGTCAATAAAATAAGGGGTTAAATTTCTCATAAAACCAGCCAGTACAAGGAGGTCGAACGGATAGTGCTTCATTTTATCAATTAGCTTTGCCTCGGCAACAGCTCTTGTTATAAAAAAAGATCTAATTTTTTCTGGAGGAATATTTGATGAAAAAAGGTATTGCTTTGAAAGCACATCATCCAGATCAAAATCATCCGGAAGTAAAACTTTGCTCGAATCCTTTTTGTAGTTCTGAATTACCGACTTATAATCCACAGCAAATGTAGCTATTCCGTGCTTTTTGCTTCTTTCAAGGCCAAATGCGTCAGGATTGTCGGATCCTACAAATGTTATATCCCCGTTTATCTTTCCTGATTCACAAGAATCAATGATTGCCTGCAAATTTGTTCCGCCTCCGGATATAAGTGCGCCTATACGGATCTTTTTATCCATTTTAGAATCTTCCATGATATACCTCGAAAGGCCATAACTTGCGATTTTTCGCTGGCCTTGAACATCAATAGCTGTGTTGCTCAGGCTTGAAATAGCTCGCTATTGGGCACCTTCGCGCCTTGCTCTTGATGCTCATTGCTCACCGAAAAAAACGCAATTTATAACCTTCCGAGGTATAAAATCAGGCTAATCGCTAATTGTTTTTCTAAAATCCGGCAATGTATCAGGTTTGTCTCTTAGCACAATTTTACTATCACCATCACGAGCAGTAACATTTTCATAAACACCATCATCACGCCTTACAAGCTTGGTGAAACCATGATCGCGCAGTTCTCTGTCAGATTTAGGGGTGCTTATATTTGTGCGAGAAATGAGTTTTCGTATTGAACCCGCGCAATTAGGGCAGCTATTCAGCACTTCGTCATGAATTGCCTGTTTTACTTCAAACACCTTGCCAAGTGAACAAGGTTTATCTATGTGTTCGTATTCATAAATTGGCATGATTAGGCATTTATACCTCGAAAGGCCATAACTTGCGATTTTTTGCTGGTCATGAACATCAATAGCTGTGTTGCTCAGGCTTGAAATAGCTCGCTATTCCTTCAACTTTTGTGATCTGAGATCAAACAAATTCGACCCAAATCTATGCGCCTACTTGTGGAAGTTAATTCGTCCACGTTCCTTACCAAAAAAAGTTACAGAAAACTGTAACCTTTTGAATTGCATGGTAGGCACGGACAGATTTGAACTGTCGACTTCTACCGTGTCAAGGTAGCGCTCTCCCCCTGAGCTACGCGCCTATAATTTAAAATAGCCGATAACATCAATTTTTTTTACTGTCAAGGGAAATGAGCCCGACTGATGAGCCTGCCATAGAGCTTTGGCTGATAAACCTTGCACCTAAATTGGGCAAAAAGAGGGGGGTTTTGCAAAAATCTGACCCAAAACTATGGAACGGGGACGAAATAACTTCCCCAAGTAGGCGCATAGATTTGGGTCAAATTTGTTCGATTTCAAATCACAAAAGTTGATGGAATAGCTTACCTATTTTGATATTTTTGGAATTTGAGATCGGGCAAAGGTGGCCTGAATCTATGATGCATAGTTGGGGAAGTTATTTCGTCCACGTTCCTAAAGTGTTGCACATAAATTTTTTATTACTTCGGCAACTATTTTACGGGTCTTTACGAACCGTTTCTCCCTGAAGCCTGGCCTCCACTCACGTGTTGACAGTTCATCGGAAACGACAAGAATACTTCCTATTTCTATATCGCGAAACCTTCCGACTGTGAAAAGTGCAGAAAGTTCCATGTCAACTGCCAGGGCGTCCTTTGTCTGATAATATTCAAGTTTTTCGCGTGTTTCTCTGTATATGGCATCAGTAGTCCATACAAGGCCATCATGAAATTCGATCTTATTTTTATTAAAGATGTGCTTTATTTTTTCTACAATCAGAAAAGACGGCTTGCTTCTCAGGCTTTTATCCGCATTGTAATGCCTTGATGTGCCTTCATCAATTATTGAATCGGTTGGTACTACAATATCTCCTATTTTAACCTCCGGTGAAATCGCTCCGCACATCCCAAAAAAGATAACTTTACTTGCACCCCACGCAATAAGTATTTCTAAAAGCATCACAGCATAAGGAGCACCTATAAAAGGGCCTGCTACAGACAAACTTTGTTTACCTGAATCCTCAACATATACTTTGCTCATCAGGAGCCTGATGAAATTATCTTCACTTATATTGAGGAGCCTGCAAAAAAGCCGAATATCCTTATTATCGGCCATTAATACAGCAACCGGCCCCAAGCTTGGAGAGTTTTTTCTTTTTAAAGGTTTTATTATTGCATTATCGCAAGTCATTTTATCAGCTTAGAATAAAATCATTCCGGCTTTGCCAAACGCAAAAGTTCATCTTTAACTTCATCAATAATATCATAAAACCACATAATGTCCTCAATAGAAAGTCGCCCTGCCTTAACAGGGGCTCTATCTCCTCCATCTTTTTTCTTTAATATTCTGGGGCCAATCTGAAGTTTTGGCTGAGCTTCGCCGTATTGATTTATGGATACAACAATGCCTGTATCTTCGCATTTCCATATTTTTAAAACTTTATCTTTTTCAGGGTCAAAAGCCATCGTATTCTCCTTTTATTTGCTGCAAATTTTAGCCTTATGAATCAAACCGGCTACGGATATATTTTCACCTAAAGTGTTACAATTCGCTAAATATGTCAAATTCATTTTCACGCTTGCCAAATAATAAGGAACGGGGACGAAATAACTCCCATCTTGACACGCAGTGGCCAAAATGACATATAGATTTTCAGATAAAGAATTTCACTGCGTTATCGGTCAAAATCTTCGACGATGTACGGCTTGCTCTTAGCTGAATCTGTTATCTGTTTGATTCTTTAAGCTAAAAGCTAACTGCTAAAAATTTTCGATTTGAGAATAGCATCAATCTGATAACCTGGCGGCGTAAAATTATGAAAAAAAATCTTCTTGTTATTGAAGATGAAAATTCGGTAGCCAAACAGCTCCGGTGGGGCCTGGGCAAGGAATATGAGATCACTATTGTCTCTGACGCGGGTCAGGCAAGGCCTCTGCTTGCTTCCGGCGTTTTTCCGGTAGTTACTATGGATCTTGGCCTGCCGCCCTATCCGGACACCCCACAACAGGGTTTTGAACTGCTTGAAGAGATACCTTCCCTTGCCCCCCATACCCGGGTGATTGTCATTACCGGCAATGCCGAGGAACAAAACGCGGTTAAGGCCATTGCCCTCGGGGCCGCTGATTTTTGCGCCAAACCAATTGATTTAAAGATATTAAGAATCATCCTTTCCCGCACTTTTAAAATCCATGAACTGGAAGAGACCAATCGTCGGCTCCAACGACAAACCAGCCAAAGCGGATCGCTGTGCGGTATGCTCGGTATTTCTTCTGTCATGGAGGAGGTGTTTGATCGTCTCAAACACGTCAGTAAAACCGACTATCCGGTGCTGATCACAGGGAGCACGGGAACCGGCAAAGAGATGGCTGCCTACGCGGTGCACAGCCTGAGTCAAAGGGCTGAAAAACCCATGATCATCATCAACTGCGGCGCTATTCCGGAAAATCTGCTGGAAAGTGAGCTGTTCGGCCATGAGAAGGGGGCATTCACCGGTGCCGCGGGTCGTAAAATCGGCAAATTTGAGCAGGCTGACCAAGGAACAATTTTTTTGGATGAGATTGGTGAACTGCCCTTGCTCATGCAGGTGAAAATTCTGCGCTTTCTCCAGGAATCCACCATTGAGCGGCTTGGAGGAACAAAAACAATTGTTTTGAATGTGAGAATTATAGCGGCCACGAATATTAATCTGGAAGATGCCGTTAAACAGGGAACTTTTCGCGAAGACCTTTTCTATCGTCTGAATGTCGTGCCCTTGATAATCCCCGATTTGCATGAACGACCCGAAGACACCTTGCTGCTGGCGCATAACTTCCTGCTGAAAGAGACCAGAAAACTGCAACGCGGACAAATATCTTTTTCGCCGGCAGCCATTGCCGCCCTGACCGCCCATGACTGGCCTGGCAATGTCCGTGAACTCCTGAATCGTATCCGCCGGGCACTGGGCACCAGTACTGGCAAAATTATTCATCCATCTGATATGGGGTTCGATAACGCACCCATGAAACCGGCAGAAGAAAAACTGTCCACTTTGAAAGAAGCACGGTATACATCAGAGAAAATTGCTGTCCGTCGGGCCCTGACACTGACCGGCAATAACATCAGCCAGGCAGCCAAACTTCTTGAGATCAGCCGCCCCACGCTGCATGACCTTTTGAAAAAACACGGGATGAGCACTAATAAATGAGACATCGTAAAGACCGATTAAAGCTATTGTTGGAAAAACCCTGGCTTCCATATGTTTTCCCGTTTGTTCTGTTTTTATTGTTGACCGGGCCTGTTCGGTTTTTTCCGGCCCTGAGCCCCTTTCTATATATCGCCAAGACCATCATTGTCGGGGCACTGCTCTGGTTCTGGCGGCATGAGTATGTGGCAGATCTTTCCCCCGGGCTTTCTTTCCGTGAGTGGCTGACGGCTTTCTTCTGCGGTCTTCTGGTGCTGGTCATCTGGATTGCGTCTGAAGGATATCTGTTTCAGCTTGACCAAAATTTCGGTTTTGATCCGCATGCCTTTGGTTGGTCTGGAGCGGCTACAAAGGGGTTAATTGCTATGCGTCTGATCGGCGCAGCAGTGGTTGTGCCGGTCATGGAAGAGCTGTTTTGGCGTTCCTTTTTAATGCGCTATCTTATCAACCAGGATTTTCGGTCAGTGTCTATGGGTGCCTTTACATGGTTATCATTCATGGGTGTGGCCATCTTGTTTGGCCTTGAACACCACCGGGTGATTGTGGGAATTATTGCCGGGCTGCTTTACAATTTATTGTTGATCCGTCAGAAAAAACTAAAAGGGGTCATCCTGGCCCATGGGGTCACCAACCTTGGATTGGGAATCTATGTTCTGTTAACCGGCAGTTGGATGTTCTGGTAAGGAACGTGGACGAATTAACTTCCCCAAGTAGGCGCACAGATCTGGGGAGGTTATTTCGTCCATGTTCCTAAGCAGAGTGTGGCTCGGTGGCCCTTGAGCGCCGTAGCACAGCAATTTAACAACGTGCTTCGACAAATTGTAAATTATTCCGACACTATCTTGTAAGATTTTTTCCTCCCACTTTCCCATCTTTTCCGGACAGCAATTACATGTTTCAAGTTTCTTCCAAGTGATTATATCGCAAAAAAGTCACGGAATGTGACTTCCTAAAGCTGTCGATTTTTTTTACAATGGCCGGGCAGCAGATTGAAAACGTATGGAATTCCAAATAGTTAAATGAACGGCATGATAGTTGCTTGCTAAATAAACGAAAGACAATTGGATTTTGATTTTATAATATTTTAACAGAGAGGAGGAAAAAATGAAAAAGTTATTATTAGTTTTATGTGCGGTGATGATTGTTTTTTGTGTTACCGGTAGCGCGTCAGCAAATTTTTTTATCGATTTTGAAGATGGTTTGGATGGTGCTTTCGTAAATGATATTACCGGTGTTAGTTTTAAAGATTTTAACGGTTATGATTCAATTTATGGTGATTCAAGGACAGGTAAGTATAATACCACTTCAGATGATTTGGGTTATGGCCATGGCTCGTATCACCATAACGGAAATTTTTGGTTATGGGCAGGGCCGAATGCAGATGCGCGGGGCGTAATAATTGATTTCACATCAGATGATGGAACCTGGTTTGAGACTGGTTACAGTTCATCTTCTGAATTTAATGTTGAGGCTTTCTTGACTGATGGTACTATGGTAACTGTTGCTGGTGCTGGTAATACCAATAGCCCAATGGATTATTTGCGTATAGAGGCCACAGCAGGGCTTTTCATTGACTATCTCGTTCTTCATGATGCTGGTAACCACTGGCTTGTGGACGATATGAGCGGTGACGCTTCTGGCGTTGGCCCTGTTGTCCCAGAACCATCTACTATTTTGCTCCTGGGCGCTGGCTTCCTTGGCTTGGTGGGTTACAGCCGCAAACGCTTAAGCAAAAAGAGCTAAACAGGTTTTGACAGCATCATAAAATCAGACAGAGTTTCACGAGATCCCCCAGAGATTACCCTGGGGGATTTGTCTTTTTTTTGTGCACACCCACAAAACAATGGGGCGGAGGATATGAGCTATAGCTGTTTCAGCCTTCATTCGCGCGATATACTGTTAGCATCGCGCCCAGGTCTATTTAAAAGCAACTTGCCTCAAACTGGCTTTCCCGGTCAACTTCAGCTACTACTCAAAAGCACAAATTGAAAGAATTATATTATGAACTTTTCCGTGTAGTCCGTGGTTAATTAATCGGTTTAAACCACTACCTCTGGTAGTGGTACCATAAAAAGGTTTTACCGTTGTAGTAATTATAAAGCCCTGATGCTTTTGTAAGTTTTTGATGGAAAATGTCGGTAACATAAT
>JABZFQ010000227.1 GCA_014237365.1 Desulfobacteraceae bacterium
TGTTTCGTCCACGTTCCTTAGGAACGTGGACGAAATAACTTCCTCAAGTAGGCGCACAGATTTGGGTCGAATTTGTTTGATCTCGGATCACAAAAGTTGATGGAATAGCGAGCTATTTCAATATTTTTGGGATTTGAGATCGAACAAAGGCGGCCTGAAGATGTGATGCATAGTTGTGGAAGTTGTTTCGTCCACGTTCCTTATTTGTTATATGAGGGCGCTTTTCTAAAAAACTTTTAATTAATACTATGATTTTATTCGGTTCGTCTTCAAGGACATAATGGCCTGCATCTGAGAAGGTATGAACCTCTGCATCTGGAAAACGGCGTTGCCATTCCGCAAGGTATGAGAGGTCAAAAACAAAGTCATATTTGCCCCAGCATATCAGCATTGGAATATTTGAAAGTTTATGCAGATTTTTATCAACATGCTTGACAAGGCTGTAGCTTGGGTCATTTTTGCTTAAAGGAATGTCCTGAACAAACTTCAGCGTAGCGATCCTGTTTTGCCGGCAGTTGTACGGTGCAATCAGACCTGATTTTACATCTTTTGGCAGGCCCTTTTTTGTTGCCATGAGAAGAGCGCTATATGCAAATAGGTTAAAACCGAGTACTGCAAGGCGTGCAAATGGGCAAACATCCTTTATGAGCCTTAGCCTGATAGGCAGCTTTTTGTTCTTTGGAGGAAAAAAAGCCGCGGTGTTCATTATGATTATTCGCTTAATTCTCTCCGGGTATTTAATTGCATAAGCCATTCCGATTATACCACCCCAGTCATGAACAACAAGAGTCAGCTTTTCTTTCAGGTCAAGGTAATCCAAGAGAGTTTCCAGATTATTTATACGGCTTTTCAGCCTGTAGTCATATGTTTTTGTGTCGGGCTTGTCGGACAGTCCGCAACCGATATGATCTACTGCAATGGTGCGGAATTGAGGTGAAAGCGCTGTAACAAGATTACGATAATAGAAAGACCAGGTAGGATTTCCATGAATCATTATAATCGGATCGCCGGATCCCTCGTCAACAAAGTGGTATTTAAGCCCGTCTAAATCCATATAATGGGACTTAAACGGGTAAAGATGCCTAAAGGGCGATATATCAACCGATCTGTTTTTTTTCATATTTTGTAACTGCTCAGGTTCACGGTTTTTTTAAGGTCAAAAAGCCAGCATTGAACTCTTTTCTCTTAAGCGAAATGGGCAATAGATTAACCTGAAATTAGATTTTTGCAATTGCGTCATCGTTATAGGCTTTTAAATTATAATATCACAAAGAGTTTACCCTGTCGAACTATAAACGTCATCCTCAGCAATTCTAATTATGGTATTTTTTCTATTTGATAGATATTGTTGGATACTTTAAGATATTTTAAGATACTTTTTAACGATAATTGAATCAAAAAATAGTGTGACAAGACATCTAACGCCTAGGTCAGAATTGCAAATTAATATTTTAGAACGGCTGGGCTTGAATGCTGCAACCTATACTAAACTGGAAATTAGACAAAGTGTGAATATTTTAAACGAATGAGGAGTTATAGGGTAAACTTTGACCAATTCCTCCATCTTTTGAGTCAGAGGAGAAAGCTGTATTGTCTGGCACCATGGATGATTCGGCGTATTTGTACGATATTGTTCTTGACAACGTAAAAGACCAGATACCTGTCCACAACCAGCATGCGGTATCCAAGCCTTTTTAGCCGGTCATCTTTTGGAATAACTCCAAGAAATGGATGTGTTGTTAGGGAGGTGATTGCCGAATCGAACCTATCAAGCTCTGATTCTGCAGAAGAGGGATTATCTCTTCTGATATATTCAAAAATCTCGATTAGATCTTTTTCTGCGGTGCCTAAATAACGAATTTTGTAAGAGACGGTCATTTGATTCTTGACCTTAAACGCTCCATCAGATCGCTGTGAGTTATACCCTGCTCCCCTGCTGCATCTAACATCTCCGCTTCACCAAGTTTATGATAGAGTTCGAGCAAACTATGAATGCATTCATAATCTACCTGGCTCATAACTACCATATCGCCTTTCCCGTTTTTAGTTATAAATACGGGTTGCCGTTCTTCATGGCAAAGGTCTGATATTTCATGGGCGCGATTTCTCAAGTCGGATATAGGCCTGATATGTGGCATGACGTCCTCCAGTTGTTATTTTGATAAAATATTATCACAAAAATGATATTTGTCAACCTCCTATTTTTTGAAGAGGGAACCAAAACAGAACTTTGTGTCAAAGCTTGAATAGCCCGTACCTCAAGCCTACGCTTAGCTCCGACCAGCATCAAGCACTTTTCGAACAGCAGTGGTAAAATCGGGCATAGTGAACGGTTTTTCAATATATTTGCGGATACCCAGTTCCTTTGCTTTTTCAGCATCAATTTTTTCACTGAAACCGGTGCAAAGAATAATGGGCATATCCAGACGAATGTCCAAAATCTCTTTTGCCAGTTTGTCACCGCTCATCAGCGGCATGGTTATATCCGTGATGATCAGGTCGAACCGGTCAGGTTGGGAACGAACCAGCTCTAAAGCCTCAATGGGGTTTGTTTTCGTTTCAACCTGATATTCCAACCTCTCCAGCATTCTGCGCCCTATTTTTACCAGTAACTCTTCGTCGTCAACAAAAAGTATCTTCTCATTGCCGGTGGGTAAAACATTGATCTCCTTATCCTCCGGCTTCGATTCAGCCTCAGTCACAGGAAAAAACACTTCAAAGACAGCGCCTTTTCCTGGTTCACTTTTGACCATGACGGCACCATCGTGATTTTTCACTATGCCATGAACCACAGAAAGACCCATCCCCGTACCTTCACCCAAGCCCTTTGTTGTAAAATAGGGATCAAAAATACGGTCTATGATGTCAGAAGCAATGCCATGGCCGGTAGTCCATACAAAACAGTGCAGGTCAATAATTTCAAGTAGTTAGCGCTCAGTTGCTGTGAATGAGTTCATGCGTGAATCAAGGGTTTGCAGAGTATACCAAGCATTTTTTTGACCACCTGCACTGTTTTGTAGGGACTACCCGATTCTGAGCCAAGACAAATGTTTTATTGTAATGGTGGCAAACATAGATTCTCAGAAACCGGATATTCCGATCTTTTTGGAAAGCATGGCAGTTTTAAAGAATATGCGCAGACGGCAAAGCTAAGCTCTTACGGCCTTGGCACTGATGCAATTGCCGATGTGCTTCAAAAAGATCGAAGGACCATTGAACAATGGCAAAAAACTATTGGACAAAAAGGCCATCAATTTCACCTATTTCTTTGTTTTACTATCGGGCTTACTATTCTATACCTCCAGATGGTATGAACTATGGTCTTACCTTAAAAATAAAAGTCAACAATTATGGGTTTTTATCGCTCTTGAATCCAAAACAAAATTTTGGATCGGTTTCGAGTTGGGTTCAAGAACAATTTACACTGAACCTCACTCTAAGACAACATATTTCCTATCTTCAGAGAAAAACCCTGGGGTATTGCAAGAACAAACTAAATTTTACTAATGTAATGTGGATTAACTTATTCAACTATAATTACATACAATTTCATAAGAGCTTACGAATAGGAATTGCCCTGGCTTACGAAGGGTTTGCGACGGTTTACAGTTGCCTGGTTCCCATGCTCCAGCGTGGTGGGAACCCATATGTATGCATTCCCACGCTGGAGCTATGAGAACGAGAATATCCCGCCTTACGTTGGTAGCCCAGTTAACCGTAAACCGTAAACCGTAAACCGTAAACCGTTTTTTTACCATTCAATCCCCAGCATAAGGCAGTTCAGTCCACTGCCGATTCCCAGAAATGCGACAAGATCGTTTTTTATCAGAAACTCGCGTTCCGATGCTATTGCAGCAGTTATTGGAAGCGATACTGTTCCGATATTTCCAAGATGCCGGAAGGTGGTAAAATCTTTTTCTTCCGGAATACCTATGGAGTCCAGTATAGTTTTTTGGTGAGTTGCTCCCACCTGATGGCAGATGACTTTGTCGGGCTTGTCATCGGGCAATGACAGTTCTTTTTTAAAATCTTTGTATGTTTCAATTCCTAAAACAACACCGTGCTGCAAAACACCGATAGAATCTGTTTCCATAACATGAAGTCCGCTCGCGGGTATGCCTGTATCCGGCCCCCAACGGCAAAGTTCATGATGCTTTGTTGCGTTTTTTATCATTCCTCCGAAAAATCGGTGTCCCTTATCGGAAAGTGATTCATCCGTCAAAAGAACAGCAACTGCCCCGGAACCGCCCGTAAGAGTTGCAACTGTTTTTTTAAAGACCTCCATATTTTTTGTTTTAAGTAATCGGTCTATTGTAATATCGACGATCTGGCGGGCAGACTCGCAGGATACAACAAGACCTGCCTTGATATGTCCCAGCTCGATAGCATTGGCAATTTGAACCATTCCGTTAAGAATGCCCAGGCAGGCATTTGAAACATCATAAATCTGTGCTTTACGACCTATCCCAAGGCTGTGTGCCGTTGCGCAGGCTGTTGCCGGTTCCAGGTTGTCCCTGCAAACACCTCCGTAGATAAGCATGCCGATGGACCGGGGTGAAATGCCTGATGTTTCTATTGCCTTTTGACCCGCTTTTATCGCACCTTCATGCATTTTAAAGCCTGGGTCCCAGAACCTGCGTTCCTGTATTCCCGTTATTGCTTCCAGTTGACCTTTTTGCAGATGAAGTTTTTCGTAAAGAGGCTCCAGCCGCATTTCCAGATCTTCTGAAGTTATCACATTCGGAGCAAGTTCATAACCAAATGAATTTATGTAAACTTTAGAGTAAAGCATATTATTTATTGATTGAATATTGACAATTTAATATTGAATATTGAAGGAATTATGTCAATTTTAGGCATCCTTCAGCAAGCCCAATAAGTAGTTTGCAGTTTTAGCGCTTCTTGTTCCCATGCTCCAGAGTGGGAATGCATACCAACCGTGAACTGTGAACCGTTAACCGTTAACCGTCCCTTAATTTTTAGGAACAAGCCTGATCCCAAAATCTTGCATCTCATAAATATATAGTCCATCAACTTTCAGAAACCCATTTGCCTGTATGGTTGGGATCGGTATATCCTGTATTTTTGTCACTATTGCTTCAATTTCTATCTTTTTGTTTTCCGGAACAATCTGACCTCGATAAATCCAGATGTGCGGTTTATCTGTTATAGTTTCAAACATATGCGTTTCAGCCAGATGGCTCCATCGATCAATTGCCATGAATTTTATAAGCTGGATAAAAGACTCAATGCCCAAGGAACCAGGACATACAGGATCCTGATAAAAGTGTGCCTTGAAAAACCATTCATTTGGATCAACCTTTTTTATCCCGCGAATAAATCCCAGCCCTTCAGTTCCGCCATCACGAATATAAGTCTCAATCTCGTCAATCAGAAGCAATGCTTTTGACGGCATTGCCAGACAAGGCGCCGAAGCGGTTTCCAAATCATAGGGAGTTAAAGGAGGAATGTTGTCAAACACATGTGAAACCGACCTTTTAAGCTCACCAGCATCAGGCATGTATGCTCTCTCGTCAGCATCAATTATCCCAACCTGTTGTGCCAGCGCCTTTTTTGTAAAAAATCCGAAATTTGTATTGCCTTCATATATTAATTTATCAGACTGCAGGATTTGTATATCAAAGTGCTCTATGATCATATCGCCTGCTTCAGCAACCTGTGTCATGCGGGTGCGCATTGTAAGAATCTTTGAATCAGGCAAAATCTGATGATGCAAGACAGCTTTTCCTCCAAGGTTCCTGAACTTCAGGTTTGTTTTACTTTTTAGCGCAGAACCCAAATATGCTGCAAGCCATCCGCAGGGTTGAAGAGCTATTTCAAGAAGTATACAAAATGGCATGGCAGGAATACGATTTGCTTTAAAGTACCACGCATCCGGCGGCACTTCGTACTCTGCTTCGATCCACCCGTCAGGTTTCAGTACCCATTGTTCCGGCTCAATATCAGTTATTCTGTCTATAAACAGATACGGCGGACCCGGAAGCCGGGCTATAATCCTTTCTTTATCAAAAACCTTATATGGCTTGCCAAATGCCTCCGAAGGCTTTCCGATTGAAAATGCCAGAATACTGTCATAGTCAAAACCGGTTTTTTTCTTCCAGACTGATTCAATTTCTTCACGAGTTATTCCTGACATTTTCATTGACATGTCTTTGAACATGACAATTCGCCGCCCATCACCAAACATATGTGCATCTGCAATTACAAAAGGCTCGGGACCATAACCTGTTTCCTTTATTTCTACTTCGTAAACTACATGCCTGGTGTCAGGCGTTACCGGGCCTCTGCACTTCAGTATGCTTTTAACCCCGATAACCGGTTCATAGCATACACCAGGCTTGTCAGTTACCCATCCCATGCGCTGCATAAATACTCGAAGCGTGTGAGCGCAGCATTCATACATGAGAGTCCCGGGCATAACCATGTCATCCTTGAAATGGCAGGTAAGAAACCAGTCATCAGGATGTATATCTGCCTCAGCCCGGATTACACCCATTCCATAACGGCCGCCTTTTGGGTCAAGATTGAGTATCCTGTCAACAAGTTTCATCCTGCCTCCGGGAAGCCTTAACGAATCAGTGAGCTCAATACCATTAAAACAAACGCCAAAACATTTTTCAAGATCTCCTGCTCTTAGAGCCTCAACGGCATCATCGTTGTAATTTTCGACATCAATCGGAACAAGTTCTTCCCAGCCAGAAGGCCTTTTGCCCTGTAAAGGCTCAGTATCCTCTTTTGTTAAAATTATACCGCCTGATTTTTCAACCTCTTCTTCAGTAAAGAATCCCGCGCAACCATCAGTCATGCTTATAAGAGGTTTGTTGTTGATAAAGCCTTCAAAGTTGAAAAAGAAAAGATACGTATCGCCCTGGCGTACAAATTTTTCAATTTTTATTTCATATATTATGACATCTCCGGGGCACGGGAGCCCGCTGTGAAACTTTACGACCGCATCAAGAAGCCTGTAACTTCTCTTACCCTTAACGACATGATCAATACCCAGGTATGAACAGAGAAACAAGTCGGCCTGCCCGGATTCAACCGATATGCATACAGGCGCATGCCCACCGTCAAGATACCATGCACCCGGCAGGACATCATGCTCTGTTACGATGCGACCGGAACCCAGTGAGCCTTTTTTGCCTTCTACGGAAATTATCCTGTCAACAAGCATGAGCGGCTCATCAGGAAGGCGTACACGTACTTTGTAAGTGTCTACTGCCGCAAACTCAGGGCCAAACACCTTTGCTGCCGAGCCGGTTGCAAACTCCATACACATATCGCGTGAAAAAGCTGAAAAGCTGTCTGTTTCTTTGTCTTGTCCGAATTCCTTTATTTCTTTGCCTGCCATCATGATTTCAAGAAGCCGGGTCTGTGTTGCGAATGTTTTTTCAATGCCTTTAGTTAACTCATTTGAAAAATTTATAAAAGTTTTGTGGGCTTCTGAGATAGCAGTTGTATTTTCCGTTACAGGTCCGATCAGATCATTATATGAAAAAACTTTATCCAAATCTTTAAGCTGTGTTTCCTGATCTTCAAGCTGTATTTCCGGAGATTGAACCCGCCTTAAGTTGTTTTTTGCCGGCAGAGCAGGGGAGGGCGCTTTCCCGCCAATAGTCTGGGTTAACTGTTTTTCTGATTTTTTATTGTATGACTCTTTAAATGTTTTTTCAAATAAACCGGTTCCGTAAATTTTATCTAAATCAACAGGCACACGTTCTGTGATAAGTGAACCCAGGAATTTGAGAATTGTGACATAATCATCTTCTCCACGGACGCATGCAGAGACAGCCAGATGAGGTTTTTTATCCAGTATGCGGCTGATCATCCTGGTGCATGAAGAATGAGGACCCATTTCAAGGAATATGCGTATGCCGTCTTTGTATGCCTGGTCAATTAAGGCGGTGAAATCAAATCCTTCAATTGCCTGTTTAAGAATTGAGGAGGCAGCACTGTCGCTTGTAAGAGCATATGAACGTCCAAGAGCGCAACTATAAAATTTTATGTTTTCCGGGGAAGCAGTTGGAAAGATGTGAAGCCTTTTATATGCGTCTGCAACAGGAGCTGCCGCATTGCAATGGACGCTAATAATGCCGTCAAGGAAAATTGCTTCACATTCGAGCATCTTGATTGATGCTTCAATATCGTCTTTTTGGCCGCCGATTATGCATTCATCCTGTGTATTAATTATAAGAAGTTTTGCATAAGGGAATTTATTTATAGCATTAAGAACAATATTTTTGGGACGATTAACTACGGCAACACACCATTTTATATCTTTATCAGGAGGGATATTCCAGGCCCGGCGGGCGGAATTACACGGGCCGGCGAGTTCTGTACTGAAAAGATCGGTCTCCCGCATTCTTTTCAGCATTTCTTCACGATCAGACCATGCACCCAGGGCAAAAAGCCCTGCTGATTCACCAAGGCTGTATCCGATAACGGCAGATGGTTTTATTCTGAAATTCATTATTAGATTAGCAGTCACACTCCCATGTACTACCTGACCGAAAATCATATTTAAAGGATCAGATATAATTTTTTTGTAAGCCTCTTTTTCCCATCCCCGCATCCACGAAGTTCTCTGAGGCACATAGCATTGTGGAACAAGCTGAGTCCTGAGCTGCTGAGTTTTTGCATCCATTTTGCGGAGAATTTCCGGCCATTGAACACCAATACCTCTTCCCATTCCAACATAATGGTTGCCTGAACCAGGAAATACAAACGCCGTTTTGCCTGAGAGACCTATGGGATCAGGTGAATAGCTTATACCGCTCATGCCGTTCATTTTTTTGGAGCTGCCCTCTGAAACCGCATTTTTTGCATCATTAATCAGATTTTTAAGATGTACAATATCGGCCGCGACGATTGATACTGCATATTTTTTTTCAGGTACCGGCTTATTCTTTAAATACCAGCTTCGGGCAGCAGCTTCTATGTTAGAGCTAAGAGCTTTGGGCTCTTTGCTGAGTTTTTCAAGTCCTTCCATCAAAGAGGTTTTATTGTTTCCTTCAATAACAAAAAGACCGAATTTCCGGTCGCCCAGAGGCCGCTGCCTTTCTATTTCTACTTTTTCCAGTATGTGATTTTTTTGCGAATATTCAAATCCTTCAAGAATAACATGCATGCAGTTGCCGTCTGAAGTTAATGAGGCTGTGCACGCTCTTCGGGGGCCGTCTTTTCTGTCTCTCAGCCAGTATTGAGGAAAAGCAGGCATATGAAATATGCTGTCCTGCCACCTGTTATTTGCAGGCATGATAAAGTTAGTTAGAGGAGGAATTATTTCATGATAAAGGCACAGACTGGTTTTTACTAATGATGCAAGACCTGAAGCAGCGCCCGTATGCCCGATATTTGCCTTTACAGATCCAATGGCGCAACTGACATTTTTATTATCATACAGGTTTGCAAAAAAATCATTTAGAGCTTCTGATTCTATTTTATCTTCTAACATGTCCCCGCTGCCGTGAGTTTCAAAATAACTTATTGATGATGGAGAGATATCTGCATCTTGCAATGACCTCTTGAGTGACAGGATATAGGCATTTTTTGAAGGAGATTTAGTATCAATTCCATCACCTGTGGCGCATCCCAAACCTTTTATTACGGAATAAATTCTGTCTCCGTCCTTGATTGCACTGTCAAGTCTTTTTAAAACAAGCGCAGCCGCGCCTTCACCGGGCAGAGTTCCATCTGCCGACCGGTCAAACGGATGGATTTCATTGTTTTTTGAATAAGGTCTTAATTTGTTTGTTGTAATAACATTGCGCACGTCGCCGGAAAGATCAATTGCTCCAACAAGTACGGCATCCGTCTCATTCTGCTGCAATGATCTTACTCCTATTTCAAGCGCTTTAAGTCCTGATGCTCCTTCACAGGAAACAGCAAAGCTTGGGCCTCCAAAACGAAATTCCCTGGCAATGCGGCTTGCTATAATGCCTCCAAGAGCACCTATCGTCCGGGTGTTTGTCAGCGCCGGGCCTGATGAGTTTTTTAAAGATTCAAGCCATATGTTGGTTTCTTTTTCATCTATGTTGAGTTTCTGTCTATTTATCCATTTTTGAACAAGATTATAAAGATTCCACCTCAGATGATAATTGGTTGCTTCAAAATCAAATTCCATTCCTATGATAACACCGGTTTTCGGGCGTTTTTCTCTATCCACAAGACCCGCATCTTTCATGGCGTTTGAAGAAACTTTAAGCATTAGCAGATGTTGCACAAGTATATCAGGAATTTCATTTGGCGGCATATGAAATTCTCCTGCAGTCAAAGCAAATTCGTCCATAAAGGCGCCGTATAAAAGTTTTCCATCAAGATGTCTGCCGGCAATGTTATCGCATCCTTTCCATCTGTCTTCAGGTCTTTTACTGATTATTGAAGAGCCTTTAAAAATAGTTTCCTTGAAATCTTTCAACGACTTTAACCGGCCGAAAACAGCATCCATTCCAACAATGGCAACCGCGGGTTGCGGGTTGCGGGTTGAGGATTGAGGATTGAAGGTTTTGAGTTTTGAGTTTTGAGTTTTGAGTTGAGGGTTGAGGGCTTTTGTTTCTATGCCGGTGGCGTAGTTTTTATCAGAATCCGAACACCATTCTTCTATAAGCAGATGACCGTTTATTCCTCCGAATCCAAATGAGCTGACTGCGGCACGAAACGGCCTTTTGTTGTTTTTCCTTATCCACTCTTCGGCTTTTGTCTGCACACGAAACGGACCGTTTTTAAGGGGGCTTTTTTCCGGCGCTTTATTAAAGTTAATTGATGGAGGAAGAACTTTATGTTTTAAGGCAAGAAATGTTTTTATCATTCCGGCCGCGCCGGCGCCGGTTAAAAGATGGCCGATCATGGATTTGACTGATCCTATTGAGCATTGTTCATACGACCATCCGGATTCACCCCAGAGATTTCTCAGGCTGTGAAGCTCAGTGGTGTCTCCGACACGCGTTCCAGCACCATGACATTCAATAAGATCAATTTCGTGTGGGGACCAGCCCGCGGATAAATAAGCGCTGCGCATGGCACGTACCTGTCCTTCAATGTCCGGTGCGAGAAGATTGCCGCTCATGTCGTTTGAGAGCCCCATACCGCGTATCAGGCTATAAATGTTGTCATTATCTCTCAGAGCATCGTCAAGCCTTTTTAAAACAAGTATGCCGGCACCTTCTCCTACAACAAGCCCATCTGCTTTTTCGTCAAACGGAGCACACCTTCCTGAAGGAGAAAGTGCGCGAAGCTGGCTGAAGCCTACTTGAGTGTAGAGACATTCAGGCCTTGATACCCCTCCAGCCAGCATGGCATCCGAGCGAAAAGAATGAAGCTCATCACAGGCAAGTTTGACTGCATAAAGAGATGATGCGCATGCAGCATCAAGAGTATAGCTTCCGCCTCCGAGCCCTAAGCCTTTGGCCAAAATAGAAGCCGGAAGGCTGGTTACTCTGCTTGCCAGACACTGCGCCCTGGTAAGTGGTTTGCTGGTGGAAAAATAATTGTTGCCGAAGAGTTTTTCTTCAAATGATTTTTCTATAATTTCTCTGGTTATAAAAGAAGAAGAATCAGTAGGCAGTGCGATGGCAGCAAGAACAGTTCCAATACGTTCTTTATTGATTGTTGAAATATTGCAGTTTGATAATGCCTTTTCGCCTGTATGAAGAACCAGGTGAAAGAGAGGATCAAAATCGTCCAGTATGTCCTTGTCAATATTGATGTCTTTGGTAATGTCTTTTAAATCAGATTTGATTGATTTTAATATGTCTTCATGTATAAGACAGGCGCGTTTTGAGTAGACCTTGTCCGGCGCTGGTTCAGGATTGTACATGAATTCAGGTTCAACAATCCACCTTCCTGCAGGCACTTCAGAGCAGGAATCAACTTTATTGACAATGTTGTTCCAGAATATATCAATATCAGGAGCTCCGGGGAAAATACCAGCCATCCCAATCACTGCGATAGGTATTTTTTTTTGCATTATAATAGAATTTAGATTTTAGTCGGTAAGGGGTCGCTCAAAAATAACTTGGTAGAATTTGCGCCCGAATTTGCCGTAGATTTAATCAATCTGATTGAGCAAAACCGCAGGAATAGCGAGCTATTTCGAGGACTTTTGCGATTGAAGATTGG
>JABZFQ010000264.1 GCA_014237365.1 Desulfobacteraceae bacterium
AACTTCCCCAAGTAGGCGCACAGATTTGGGTCGAATTTGTTCGATCTCAGATCACAAAAATTGAAGGAATAGCGAGCTATTTCAAGATGTTTGGGATTTGAGATCGGACAAAGGCGGCCCGAAGCTGTGATGCATAGTTGGTGAAGTTATTTCGTCCACGTTCCTAACAAGCCCGCCGGAAGGGCTCTAATTTAAAATAGTTTTTTTACAAAGCCGTTAATTAAAGAAATGCTTGATATACTTTTACTGGGATTAAATCATAAAACTGCACCGATAGAATTGAGAGAGCTTCTTGCTTTTTCAAAAGAGGAAACTGTTGCTGTTTTGGAGGGTTTGCAAAAATGTCCGGATATTAACGAAGTGATGCTCATTTCGACCTGTAATCGTGTTGAAGTGTTGCTGACTACTTCAAGCACCATCAACGCTGTGAATTCCGTAAAAACTTATATTTCCGAGTTCAAAAAAATACCGATATCTAAATTTGAAGATGCTTTTTATATGCATGATGGCAAGGAGGCTGTTCGCCACATTTTCAGGGTTGCATCAAGCCTTGATTCAATGATGGTTGGAGAACCGCAAATTCTTGGACAGATTAAAGATGCATACCTGACAACCATCCTGAAAAAGACATCCGGCGTTATTTTGAACAGGTTATTGCATAAAACCTTCTTTGTGGCAAAACGTGTTAGAAGTGAAACAGGCATCGGAGATCATGCTGTATCAATAAGTTACGCTGCAATTGAGCTTGCGCGGAAAATATTCGGCAATCTTGAAGGGAAAAAGGTGCTCCTGATTGGTGCCGGCGAAATGGCTGAACTTGCAGTGGAACACCTTATCAGGAACAAGGTTGGAGAAATTTTTGTTGCAAACAGAACGTTTGAAAGAGGCGTTGAACTATCCAATAGATTCAACGGCAAAGCTATACGTATTGAAGAAATTCCGAATTGTTTAAAGGTTGTGGATATAATAATCAGCTCGACGGGTGCGCCCAATTTTGTTATTGTGCGCGATCAGGTTAAGGGAGTTATGCGCAGCAGGCGTAACATGCCCATTTTTTTTATAGACATTGCGGTTCCCCGTGATATTGATCCTGATATAAACCGGCTTAACAATGCTTATGTTTATGATATAGATGATTTAAAAGGAGTTATTGAGGAAAATATAAAAGATAGAAATAAAGAATCTATCAAAGGGGAAAGAATCGTTGACGAGGCTGTAATTAGTTTTAAGCTGTGGTTTGAGGGACTTAGCGCGGTTCCTACAATAGTTGCCTTGAGAGACAAGATAGATACCATTGCGAGGACTGAACTTGACAAGACCTTGCAGTCATTAAATCATCTTTCAGATAATGACTGTCAGGCAATTCACAGAATGACAAATGCACTTATAAATAAAATTTTGCATGATCCCACTCTTTTTTTAAAAAACAATGGATGCCATGGAGACAGGTTTACTTATATTGATCTAACCAGGAAACTTTTTAAACTGGATGACGGATAGTACATTTTAGATTGCGGATTGCGGATTGCAGATTTAAGGAATTTATCAATTTTATAAAAAATGGTAGCGCGAAGCAATACAACAAATCCCCAATCCCCAATCCAAAATAAGATATGAGTGTAACCAAAATAGAACAAAGTTAGGAACGTGGACGAATTAACTTCCCCAAGTAGGCGCACAGATTCGGGTCGAATTTGTTTGATCTCAGATCACAAAAGTTGAAGGAATAGCGAGCTATTTCAATATTTTTGTGATCTGAGATCAAACAAAGGCGGCCTGAAGCTGTGATGCATAGTTGGGGAAG
>JABZFQ010000048.1 GCA_014237365.1 Desulfobacteraceae bacterium
ATTTATGGCCTTGAAGAGACCGGGCTTTTAGATGATTTTTTTCATTTTCTGCGGGTTTTCAATATTTGGCCCAAGATTGAAAAATTGAACAGCTCAGAAATCAAAAGAGTGATGGTAAGGAACGTGGACGAAATAACCTCCCCAAGTAGGCGCACAGATTTGGGTCGAATTTGTTTGATTTCAGATCACAAAAGTTGATGGAATAGCTTACCTATTTCAATATTTTTGGGATTTGAGATCGAACAAAGGCGGCCTGAAGATGTGATGCATAGTTGGGGAAGTTATTTCGTCCACGTTCCTAATAATGTTTATGGCATTATGAATGTTGCAGAAAGTATGCTTCTTTTAGGTGTTAAAGTAAAAGAATTTGAAAAATATGAGGCTAGTAAGAATGAAATTTTGGAAACTTAACATTTAAAATCTCCCCGAAAGTATCCTCGGTTTCTGACTCAGACGAATTTTAATCTGTGTTTATGGTTATTTTTGAACGGATGCTCCCATTTCCCCTATCCCCCCTTTAGAATAAGGGAGGAAACAATTCCCAATTATATCAAAAATTTAAACTGACCCCAAAAATATTTTTATGTCGCAACAGGCTTGCAACCTATTGATATATCAAGCTTTTATTGTAGTCAAAGTCCCGTTTTGAACCTTATGTCGAAAACCCAGATAGGATTTAATATATTTGTTGACAAGTCATAAATATGGCTTAGTGTATTTTTTATGCAATAACAGATAATTATTGTATTTAGGGCTCGGTAAAAAATAACTTGGCATTTTTGTATCCCGATTTCACCATTGATGTATAACCGATCTTCAATCGAAAAAGTCCTCAAAACAACTCGCTATTCCTGCAGTTTTGCTCAATCAGATTGATTAAATCTACGGCAAATTCGGGCGCAAATTCCACCAAGTTATTTTTGACCGAGCCCTTATAAAGCACAGTTGTCAGAATACTTGGACAAAGAATATACATACAATGGAGAATAACTCATGGAAACAAAAGAACAAGTTCTAGAAAAAATAATGTCTCAAGAAAAACCAAAATGCTCTCATTGCAACCAGGAAATGAGCCTGTGGGAAGTTCCGCCAATTTCCTTTAGCGACGGGCTTGGATGGGGAGCTCCTTATCTTTATGTATGTTTTAATGATGAATGCCCTTTATACACAAAGGGATGGGAAGATATAGAAGCACAAGTCGGACACCATGCTTCCTACAGATGCATGAGCTATCCGGGCTCAGGCAAATTTGAACTTATGCCTGTATTCAGCCCTCATGGTGGCGGAGGTCAGATTATTGATGACCAGGTCCTTATGGAACAAGAAGTTCTTAAAGAGGCAATAAAGAAAGGGTTTTCAATTCTTGCCGGATGTTATGCGGAAAAAGATGAGGTAAATGCAGTAAGAATGCTGTTAGACGCCACTGAACCGGCAAGAGTTAGGCTAAAAGCTGCTGAAATTATAGGTGATATCGGAGGGCTGGATGCAATAGAACCGATCAGAAATCCCAAGTTTGGGAATGAGCTTATTCAAAAAGAAGTGGATAAAGCTATAAAAAAAATACACGATAAAAATTTTACAAGGGAATGCCCTTTCTGTGCTGAGACAATCAAGAAAAGGGCAAAAATATGCAAACACTGCGGCAAAGAAGTAGCCGGCAATTGAGAGGAAAGCTCAATTAGGAACGGGGACGAAATAACTTCCCCAAGTAGGCGCATAGATTTGGGTCAAATTTGTTCGATCTCAAATCACAAAAGTTGAAGGAATAGCAAGCTATTTCAATATTTTTGTGATTTGAGA
>JABZFQ010000233.1 GCA_014237365.1 Desulfobacteraceae bacterium
TAACTGTTGAATTAACAGCTGTATTTTTTCCAGTATTATTGGGAATATTAACGTTTATACCCTTGTATTTTTTAGTTTCAAAAATTTTCAACAAAGATGTTGCTTTAATAAGCATAGGTGTATTAGCTATTTTACCTAGCCATATTAAACAATCACTTTTTGGTTACTCCGATCATCATGTTGCTGAGATACTTTTATTAACAGCATCATATACATTCTTTGTAGCAGCATTAAAACTCTCTGGTAGTGATCATGTATTGCTAGTAGATATCAGGAAAATGCATTTTGAAAATTTTTTCACCAGGCCTTTAATGTATGCCGTGTGTGCTGGTATTTTATTGGCCGTTTCTTTGCTAACATGGATTGGCTCCCCTATTTTTATTGGTTTGATAGCTATGTATGTGTTCATACAATTTACATTGGACATAAAAGAAAACAAAATATCCGGACCTACTACAATAATATCTTCGGTCACATTGCTCGTAACTCTCGTTTTGATAATACCTTTTGTAGTTAAAGAAGTTCGACCCGGGTTGGAAATGAGTCCGATGTTCCTGTCGTGGTTCCAGGTTTCATTTGTTACATTTGTTATTATTGTAGTTTTTATATTAAGCTTTATTTCCAGTTTAGTGAAAAGTAAAAAAATTGTATGGTGGTACTATCCTTTATTAACATTTATACTAGCAATAATTGGAATATTTCTGGTTAAGATTATTTCTCCGTCATTATATTACTCAATAATTTCCGGATTCACATATTTGGGTGGCAGTGGAGAAATACTTAGAACCATCTCAGAGGCTCAACCTCTGTTTTTTGATACAGGCAATCGTTTTACACTTTCTCCTGTCTGGTATAATTTTACGTTTAGTTTTTTTATAGCTATATGGGCATTTGTAATTTTTATAAAAAATGTTGCAAAAGAACATTACCCGCCCGAAACTGTGTTTTTTTTGGTTTGGACCATTGTCATTTTTTCACTCACCCTCTTACAGAGGCGTTTTATGTATCTTCTTTCAATTAATATTGCAATATTAATCGGTTATTTTATAATGATGAATCTTGAGAAATTAAAACAAACCAAACATTATAAAGTTTCATCTAAAAAATCTAAAATTGAAAAACATAAACAAATCACAAAGATTGACACATGGAAAGGATTGAGAATAATTGCAATAGTTGTCATTATTATTTTGCCAAATCTGTATGTAGGCATTTCTGCAGCAACTGATCCGTTAATACCTCATTCTGACTGGGAAGAATCTTTAAATTGGCTTAAAGAAAATACACCCCTGACCTCTTATTATGCAAATGCATCCGGAATGCCTGAATATGGTGTATTAAGTTGGTGGGACTACGGCAACTGGATAATCTATATTGCACATCGTCCGGTAGTAACTAATAATTTTCAACCAGGGTTAGACGACGTTGCGAGGTTTTTTATTGAATCTAATGAATCTGAAGCTATGGCAATATTGGATGCAAGAAACGTTCGGTATGTGATTACAGATGATGAATTAATACTGAAGAAATTCAGATCAATAGCATCCATAGCAGGTAAAAATCCTGATGATTATTATGAATCGGAGGAAATAAGAAATCGCAATTTAGTCACCACTACAGAGTTTGGAAATGAAAGATTTAAACGCACAACATTATGGTCAATGCATGTTAATGATGGATTAAATTTTGAGTGTATGCGCCTCATACATGAATCGAATACTGCAAGGACAAAACCTCCGGTAAAATATGTAAAAATATTTGAATATGTAAATGGTGCAAGTATTTATGGGTTAGCATACAAATATTACTACTAATCGTGATAGAACCTTCAGGTATTATAACGAGGCTGTTGTAAATGAGACTGGTTGGTATAGGATCAATGTGCCATATTCCAATTATGGGACTCCATATGGGGGTTGGAAAACAGAACCATATAAAATTCAATGCTTAGAAAGTAATGTCCCAACGGAAGTTATTATTTCTGAAGCTGAAATTATAAGCGGTAAAAACATTCAAGTTGATTTAATTGAGTGAATTTAGTATCTAACATTTTTAGCTCTTCGCTCTTTAGTATGGGTAATCTTAATAACTTACCCTGCAAACCTGCTGCACTTGGGTGTGCTGTCGCAACATTTGACTCGGCGATTAGCATGAATTAAAATTCCTTAACCTATCACAAATGAATCATGTATCAACAGAACAGGAAAACTCACATGCCAGGGAATAAGCTCCAATTACTGACTGCCAACTACTACTTACCCCATAACACAGCAGACCGATCAGCCCAAAAATCAATCCTACGCAGACAGCGGTTCTGCACAGCTTATTACTTCCTGCCTGAAAGAATGACTGATATCCGGTGATGTCAAAATATCCACACTGTACCCGAGAAGTACTGTCAACTCAATCTTGATTTTACCTAACCTGATCAGCCCTGGTATACGGTTCGGTTCGAATTCAACAAGCATGTTGATATGATCAGCCGATATATCATTCCAGTGCTGGGAGGAATCAATAATTGACAGG
>JABZFQ010000355.1 GCA_014237365.1 Desulfobacteraceae bacterium
CAAAATTTGAGAAATCAAAGACGTTATTATCCAACTATTTTGCTTCGTTACGACAATCTTGCACGATTGTTGTTCCAAGATAATCAAAATAGAGGATCAAAAGTGTCCCGCTTTAAGTTTGTAGCCACACGGGGCTACCAACGTAAGGCGGGACATCTGCTTTGGTGGATTCGTCGCTTACGCTCCTTAATCCACCCTACGATTTTCGGCTACTAACGTAAGCTTGTAGGATGGATTAAGCGAAGCGAATCCACCGAAAACTGTAAATTCAATCAGCCATAGAGCCAAAATGGCGGAAAGTGTCCCGCTTTAAGTTGGTCATTTTGGTGCCCAAATTTGCTGTAGATTTAATCAATGCTCAAATCATAGTTTGACAAAAATAATACTTCGCATTACAATATGTATTACGGAGGTGTAAAAATGCTTACTTTAAGACTTGATCCTAAATTAGAACAAAATGTGCAAAACACAGCAAAAATGCTTGGTGTAACAAAATCTGAATTAATCCGTAAAAGCATATCTGAATATATCAATAAAATAGTCCACCATAGCCCATGGGAAATAGGAAAAAATTATTTTGGTAAATATTCCAGCGGGCAAAGGAATCTGTCCACAGAAAGGAAAATAATACTGAAAGCGAAAATTATAGCAAAAAGAAAATGAAAAGAATCCTTATAGATTCAGGGCCGTTAATCGCTTTATTTGACGCGTCAGACAAGCATCACCAGAGTGCCATAAATTTCATCAAAAGCAACAAGTCATTATTAATAACCACGATAGCCTCAGTAACAGAAACATTGCATTTGTTGGATTTTAACCGAAATGCTCAGATAGATTTTTTGGAATGGGTAAATTACGGGGCTGTTGAAATTCACAATATCGAAAACTCAGATTTTGGCAGAATCAGGGAGTTAACTTTAAAATATCGTGACCTGCCTATGGATTTCGCTGATAGTTGTCTTGTGTTGTTGGCAGAAAAACTGAATATCCGGACCATTGCAACTATAGACAGGGATTTCACAATTTATAGAATCAAAGGCAAAAAGAAATTTAAGGTTGTACTTTCTTAAACGCGCTTGATTTTTTTGAGGTAAGGATTCCATGCGCCGGCAGAATGAGCTCTATATAAGCAAAGAGGAGAGAATCGTGGGAGCAACTCATGTAACAGTCACAATCCGCAACCCAGCTTTACCAAATAAAAGCTGGGCTGGAAAAAATCCAATCGAAATGACCCTGAATTTTTGTGGTATTCCTCCTTTTGGAGGTCCTATGCCTCCCAAAAACCATACAATTAAAGCTCCGGCAATATTAGATTTATATTCAAAAGTGACGAGATGGTTTAGGAAATATGGATATATTTTGATATAAAAAACCGAACAAGGCACTTTTCAACACTCACACAAAATTCGCAAAATAGCTTTCGTTAAGAATCGAAACTCGGAAGAAATTTCATTTATCATACGCACAGATTCGTCGTGCAGCGATTGAGTAAAATTATTTTAGTAATTTGTAATTATTTAATTTGGGGAAAAAAGTATGACCGTCAATGAGTTAATCTCAAGTTATGAAAAACTGCCCACATTGGAGAAAAGCATTTTGCAAATTCTTTCCATTGCCTATCATCAACTAAATCAAACCCAGTTAAAACAATGTCTGATACAGGCAGATATCAAAGCAGCCACTGGCGAAGAATTCGATTCAGTATCAAAACCTGAGGGATTTAAATTGATGCGTCCGGCACTGGATACGTTACTTGAACAGCATTTATTGGAAGGTAAAAATCGCAGTAATCTCCTCATTGGTCGTCGAATTGTCGAAATTATTACGCGTCAGACAATCGCTGCGAAAAAGTTCAAGCCTTATCTGAAAGCGGTTCAAACTGTCCTTAATTTGACTGAAGAAACCCTGGGTACGAATTTGCATCTTGAAGAGGATCATTTAGTTGCCGCTATTAGAATTTTATTTTATCAAAAAAAAATGGATCAAATAAAAAGTCTTTATCGCAAATATAAAGATAGAATAAATTACGTTAGTTCTTTGTCGGAGATATTGGGTGAAATCAGTTGTAATCCGTTTGACCCTAACTGGGTTCAATCATTGCCCGCAGATATTCATACTGACCTATTCCAAAAGCCATTGATTGAAGATTTGAGTTATTGGCAAAACAAAGCTGAACACTTTGATTATATTGAGCAATTGTTATTATCTGATTCGGATAGATGTGAAGGTGGTTTGCAAGCGATTGTTTTGGAAAAATGGATGTTGACCGGAAAAAACCAAAAAATAGAAAACTGGCTCAAAAAGCATCAAACCGATAATACGGAAAACAGTTTATGCCTGCAGGGATGGATGGCTTTTTTGCAAGGAAAAAATGAAAGCGCGATTCAATATTATGAGGCTGCATTGGAAATTTTGAAAAAGAATTCAAAAAAACGCAAAATTTATTTTGACAATCTTATGGGTGTTTTTTTTGTATTAGCCTTGATGAAGGAAAATAGTACCCGGCGATTAAAACAGGCTGGTGCTTATCTGTCTGCCGTTAGTGCCGCAACACATTCGTTTTTTGATATTTATAGTTTTTTGAATTATTCTTTACAATTTTTGACCGGCAATTCTAAAGCGGCTAACAATATATTTATTTATACTGATATCAGTTATGATGATAGTTTTTCTTATTATAATAAGCATACAGATTTTATTGAATTGTTTTTCCAAATTTTTACGTACTACTGGATTGATAAAGACAAAGCCAAAGAAAAGTTGAGTGCGATCAAAGAACTATACAATTCGGCAGAAATCAATGCTTATCCATGGTTCAAGCATGAATTGGCAGGCTTGATCAATATATTGTCCGACAATGGAGAAAAGGCAACATATAAACCTGAATCAAGGTATTTAATTGATATCGTTAAACAAACAAATATCTGGGAGCATACATTAAATGCCTTATTAGCTCTGAAAGACAAAAGCCGTACAAAAGCAGAACAGATTGATGATGATTTTCGTATGGTCTGGTTTCTTGATTACCAGAACAATGGTTATTTCGATGTCAGTCCCCGGGAGCAAAAACGAAAGCCAAATGGCAGTTGGACAAAAGGACGTCCAATTGCCTTAAAACGTTTGTGCAATGAATTGGAAAGCTTCTCCTATCTTACCCTGCAGGATAAACAAATTTGCGGCCATGTATATGCCCATGAATATCGAGATGGCTGGTACACGAATGTTGAATACATATTCGATGAGAAATATTTGTCTGCGGTGATCGGACATCCGTTGATTTTTTTGCAGGATGGGGTCAGCCGGGTCGAACTGGTCAAAGGCAAGCCGGAATTACGGATCACAAAACAAAAAGATAAGCAAATATTCCTGGAGCTTTTCCCTAAACCTTCTTCAGGAAATGAGGACAATTATCATGCCGTTAAAGAAACCGAAACCCGGATAAAACTTGTAAGCATTGATGATGAGTATCAACGCATAGCTGAACTATTGGGAAAAGGGATTCACGTACCAGCGTCGGCAAAAAATAAAGTCCGGCAAATTATTGAAAAGTTTGCCTCTGATATCACAATCCATTCGGATATCGGTGGAAAAAGCGAACAATTGATTGAAGCCGAGGCAGATACCAAAATTCATGTGCATTTGATACCATTCGGCAATGGTCTGAAAATCTCTTTATTTGTACGTCCTTTGGGCTTGGGCGGAGCCTGGTATTCACCGGCTAGTGGCGGCAGGAATGTAATTGCTGAAATCAACGGCAAACAATTACAGACTACACGTGATTTGGCACAGGAAAAACAAAATGTGGCGGAATTAATTGATAATTGTCCGACATTACAGCATTATGAAGAAAATCAAGGGGAATGGCTGCTGGATGAAATAGGTGATAGTTTGGAAGTTTTACTGGAATTGGATGAGCTGCGCCAACAAATTGCTCTGGAATGGCCTGAAGGTGAAACATTCAAGCTGGTTGGTCAGGCATCGTTAAGCCGTTTTCATTTGAGCATTAAACAACAAAAAGACTGGTTTGCCGCAACAGGCAACTTGGTTATTGATGAACAGTTAGTTATCGACATGCAGCAATTATTGGCGCTTACGGAAAAAAGCCAAAGCCGTTTCATAGAACTTAAAGACGGTCAGTTTATTGCTTTAACCAATGAATTTCGTAAGCGTTTGCAAGAACTTAACCGTTATTCTGAAAAATATGGCAAGGGTGTGCGTTTCCATCCGCTGGCAGCTTTGGCATTAGAAGGTCTGACAAGTGGTGTCGGCCAATTGAAAACCGATATGGCCTGGAAATCTCATGTTAAAAAACTGCAAAGCGCTCAGGACTTCACCCCGCAGTTGCCTTCCACCTTAAAAGCAGAATTGCGGGATTATCAATTAGAAGGTTTTCAATGGTTAGCCTACCTGTCTCATTGGGACGTGGGGGCTTGTTTGGCGGACGATATGGGATTAGGCAAAACTTTGCAAGCGCTTGCAATGCTGTTGAAACATGCCCCGGATGGCCCCAGCCTGGTAGTTGCACCGACCTCTGTTTGCATGAACTGGTTAGCAGAAGCCAAACGTTTTGCTCCGACGCTGAATATGGTTCAGTTTGGTGGCGCAAATCGGGAAAAAATTCTGGATGGAGCAGATAAATTTGATGTTATATTCTGCAGTTATGGTTTATTGCAACAAAGTAGGGTAGACGAGATGCTGTCAGTTGTCCCATGGCAAATGGTTATATTGGATGAAGCCCAGGCAATAAAGAATTTTTTTACCAAACGTTCAAAAGCCGCGATGAAATTACAAGGAAAATTTAAATTGATCACCACCGGGACCCCCATTGAAAATCATCTCGGAGAATTGTGGAACTTATTTCAATTCATTAACCCGGGTCTGCTTGGTTCTCTGGAGAGTTTCAACAAAAACTTTGCAATACCGATTGAAAAATATAAGGATCGTCAGGCTCGGAGTCATTTACAAAAATTGATTCAACCTTTTATTCTCCGTCGTACGAAAAGTCAAGTATTGGAAGAATTGCCCGCCAAAACTGAAATTCGGTTAACAGTCGAACTTAGTAAAGAAGAAATGGCTTTTTATGAGGCTTTGCGCCAACAGGCAGTTGCACAATTGTCTGAATTAAAAGAAAAATCCAGCGGTAAAAAATATTTGAAAATTCTCGCTGAAATCATGAAATTGCGTCGGGCTTGCTGCAATAGTACACTGGTCAATGAAGAAATTGTTTTGCCCAGCAGCAAACTGGCCATGTTTGGCAAAGTCCTGCAGGAATTGCTGGAAAACAAACATAAAGCTCTAGTTTTTAGCCAGTTTACAGGTCATCTTAATTTGATACGCGCTTATCTAAATGAACAAAATATTCATTATCAATATCTGGATGGCAGCACCCCGGTCAAACAACGTAAAATTGCCGTAGATTCTTTCCAGGCGGGTAAAGGCGATGTTTTCCTGATTAGTTTAAAAGCCGGCGGATTGGGCTTGAATCTGACAGCGGCAGATTATGTGATTCACATGGACCCCTGGTGGAATCCGGCGGTAGAAGATCAAGCCTCGGATCGTGCTCACCGAATTGGACAACATCGTCCGGTCACGATTTATCGTTTGGTTGCCAGGGATACGATTGAAGAAAAAATTGTAGAAATGCATAGCCGAAAACGGGATTTGGCGGATAGTTTGTTACAGGGCAGTGATATGAGTGGTAAAATTTCCAGTAAGGAATTGTTGGAATTGATTACGAATTAACTGTTTTATTTGGCAGAGATTAAAGCAGAATACTAAACACGGGAATTACCGGAGAGCCACATTTAAACCACCTGCATGGCGGGTGGTAAGTGATTAAACTATTGGAGATCTCAAATGGCAAGAAACAATGAAAATAACTTCGCACTTTTGAGCGACGAGCCTATTCTCGAAAGCGAACGAACCGACCATCTTGAATTTAAGCATACTGCCGGAGTCCTTGCCCGTGCCGCGCTTTATACCGATAGCCCCATCACTATCGGAGTCTTTGGTAACTGGGGATCGGGCAAGACCTCCCTCATGCGCTTGATGTGGAAAATTGTTGACTGCGAAGGCCAGGGTGATAATGCCGCTGTTGCCGTCTGGTTCAACGCCTGGCAATACGAACGCGAGGAACATCTGATAGTTCCACTCATCGCGACTATTGCTCGTGACATAAAGAAAAAGCAGGAACAATGGGAGGAGAAGCTCTCTCTAAACGACGAGGTTGGCGATGCTGCCCGTAAGGCGCTTAATATCATGAAGGTCGGTGGCAAAAAGGTTCACGACGCGCTTCGCTCGGTTCTCTATGGCGTTTCAATGAAGGGCAAGCTGGGAGTGCCCCTTCTGGGAGAACTGGAGATCAGCGCTTCCATGAAAAACATGATCGAACGCTACGAGGCCGTGACCCAAGACACGCTGATGGCCCGCAGCCTTTATTTTGATGCATTCGACCAATTGCGCGAGCTATCCCATGACAAAGACATCAAGAAGCCACAGATTGTCGTTTTCATTGATGACCTTGACCGCTGCTTTCCCGAACAGGCAGTGCGTTTTCTCGAAAGCGTAAAACTCGTTCTTCATCAACCTAGATTCTCTTTTGTACTGGGCATCTATCCCCAAATAGTAGAAGAATTTATCCGAAACAAGTATGCTGCGCAATACCCGATGGCGGCTGCCACGGCAGCTTCTCGTGACGATGACGAATTGCGATCCCGCATGAACAACTACCTTGATTACTTCAACGACTACCTTGGCAAAATCGTACAGGTTCGACACTACGTGCCTGAACGCCGCCCCGATCAAATGCAGGGCTATATACGCCGATTGCTGGACGAAGCCGGGGTAACCTCCGAGTTCCTCGTGAAAGGGATTTCTGAAAAAGATCTGCTGGAATTGATCGCTGAAGTGGGTAAGCGCAGTCCCCGCGAAATAGTCCGGAAAATCAACGGGCTCATCGTTAAATGGAGAATCGCCAAAAGTGAAAAGAGCGATGCAGAACCATACGATCTACTGGCCGGGCTGATCAATGAAACGATTTTGGACAGAGTGACCAAGGGCAGACATGAATACGAGCAATTCCTCCATCTTCTTGAAATGACAACCGGTGAAGATGATTCAACGACATATGGCCGAAACCTGGCTGAGGCATTGGAGAAAACCCAAAACGCCACTTATCATGGAGAAAGAATCAGCATGCTGAAGAAGGATATGGGCGCCGAAAATATACACACTATGACCAGCTTGATTGAGATTCTGGAGAAAGATGAACATCTTTGCAATGTGTTGAATTCACGCCCGGGCTATAAATGGCTTTCAGACAAGAAGTATCGCGAAGAGATGCGTGAAACTTATGAAGAAAAGCCATATAGTGAAGAGGCACGAAAAAACATTAGAAAAACAAAAAAAGAGTCGTTGCTGCCTCAAGAACCTGATACGCATGTACCCGAGGATTTCGAACATATCATCCAGGGGTTGCGGATGGCGCCAATTCCTGCAGGCGAGTTCAACATGGGAAGTGAGGACGGGGACGACAATGAGAAGCCGATTCACTTGGTGAAGCTGGACCGCTTTGAGATTTCCTCAACACCTGTGACCCAGGCACAATACAAAGCAGTTATGGGGGCGAATCCGTCCTATTTCAAAGAAAAGGGACATCCGGTGGAAAACGTGAGCTGGAACGATGCGATGGTGTTTTGCGAACAGCTTACAAAGCTGGCAAAAGGAAAGCGCCGGTTCACACTGCCAACCGAGGCGCAATGGGAATACGCCTGCCGTGCCGGCATGACAACACCATTTAACACCGGCGAAAACCTGACTACCGAGCAGGCAAATTATAATGGTAATTATCCTTATCGTAATAATCCCAAAGGTAAATATCTCAAAAAAACAACGCGGGTTGGCAGTTACCCGCCCAATGAGTGGGGGCTTTACGATATGCACGGCAATGTTTGGGAATGGTGTATGGATTGGTATGGCGAGAAAAATTACGATGAATGTAACAAGAAAGGCAGTGTAGAAAATCCTGCGGGACCGGAAACAGGTTCGACCCGTGTGTTGCGCGGCGGTAGCTGGAGCCGCAGTGGGCAGCGTTGTCGTTCTGCTTATCGCTACAACTGCAACCCTGGCAGCCGCTACGACTTTATTGGCTTCCGCCTTGTGTTCGTTCCGTAGTCAGTTGGCAGCTTGTTCCGGCTTTACCTATGAGCAGAAACGAGTTGTTTGAACGAAATGAGCGGCGCAAGGGACGCAGCGCAAGGCGAATGGAGAGAAAACAACGAGTAATAAGGGGCGAAGCCCAAATACTCGACGATACAACATTTCACAAGTTTTCGAAACTGCGTGGAATTCGCAAAAAGATTGCGAGCTGTGCGGTTGAGTTTTAAATAAGTTTCCCATTTGGGAATATACTGCCTGTAGGAGGGGTTTTTAACCCCGACCATATATGAGGCACGATTGGGGACGTACGTCAGAATATAAGTTGATATATTTTTATATGATATGAAGTTTTTATGCCACGCAAAGCACGTATAGATGCGCCAGGGGCGCTACATCATATTATTGCCAGGGGGATAGCCCGCAGAAAGGTGTTAGATGATAAGGAACGGGGACGAAATAACTTCCCCAACTATGCATCACAGCTTCAGGCCACCTTTGCCCGATCTCAAATCACAAAAATATTGAAATAGCCTGCTATTCCTTCAACTTTAATAGGGGTCAAGTCTGTTCTTGACGCTTGTTTATTTTTTTGTTATAAAAATTTTATGAGCAGACCTCTTCGTATAGAATATAAAGATGCTTGGTATCATACAATAAACCGTGGCCGGAACCGTGCAGTGATCTTTCATGACAAATATGATTACCAGATGTTTGTCGAACTGTTGAAAGAGACTTCGGAGATGTGGAATTTTCATATCTCTGCCTATTGTCTTATGCCCAATCACTATCATCTCTTAATACAGACACCGGATGCTAATTTATCCCGTGGGATGCGGC
The DNA here is from genome assembly GCA_014237365.1 of Desulfobacteraceae bacterium. Classification (GTDB taxonomy): domain Bacteria; phylum Desulfobacterota; class Desulfobacteria; order Desulfobacterales; family ETH-SRB1; genus B13-G4. The sequence goes on from JABZFQ010000355.1 coordinate 8,995, forward strand.
ATATAAATGGTCTTTATACACAACGGTATAACAGAAGACATGGATGTGACGGTCCTTTATTTAAGGGTAGATACAAGTCTGTTCTGGTGGGAGGAGATGGTTATCTGTTGCAGGCATTGAGGTATATACATAAAAATCCTGTTAAGGCAGGGATTGTAGATGCTCCCGCTAAATATACCTGGTCAAGTCATAAAGGGTATCTTTCTGCTGCGGAAAAATGGAACTGGCTTTATAAAACAACACTTTTATCCATGCTGTCTCCGAACCGGAAAAACTGGTTAAAAATGTATAAAAATTTTATGCGGGATAAATCAGATGGTTTTTATTCAGAAATAATTGAAAGAAAAAGGTGGCCGGCATGCTATGGTATTCCCGAATTTGTTGACTGGATTAAGGGATCTTATTATGCACGTAAAATTGATGACGATATACCGCAATCAAAAGAACTTGCACCAGATGAAACATTAATTATTAAATGTGTGTGTGAATGTTATAAAGTAAGCAATGATACTTTGATGAAATCAAAAAGAGGTGAATTTAACGAGCCAAGAAATGTTGCAATATATCTGTTTAGAACTTTGAGACATGATAGTCTGAAAATTATCGGTGAATCATTTAATATAATAAAATATTATACCGTCAGCAGCGTGATCTCACGATTGAAGCAGTTATTAAAAAAAGATAACATAATTAAAAAAAGGATTGAATTTGTTAAGGATTTGATTAATAAGTATCAAGAACAGACTTGACCCTAAATATGATTAATAAGTATCAAGAACAGACTTGACCCTAAATACAAAATCCAGAAAGATCCTTTTGATATCCTCTACTTCACCCCGGGATTGATCGCCATCCTTAACCTTGACGACCACAGCTATTCCGTCACCCCTGAAATGCTATATACGGGTTTTACCAACTGGAAGATTCGGCTGCGTTTCACTTTTCTAAACGGCGGTAATTTTACCGAGTTCAAGGAAAAACAAAATGAAAACAAACTCGAGTTCCGTGTTCGCTATCATTTTTAAGTTTAGTGTTTTCTTTCGTCCACGTTCCTAATCTATCCAAAATGCCTGATAACACCCACCACCTTTCCCTGAATCCTCATGCTCCCATGCTTGACAACAATAGACTTCATTCCCTCGTTGGCAGGCCGAAGTTCCACATCGCGTTCCCTCTTGTAATATTTCTTAATGGTTGCCTCATTGTTGACTAAGGCCACAACTGTCTCTCCGTTTTCTGCTGTTGGCTGTTTTCTGACTACTACGAAATCCCCATCCAGTATTCCGTCGTCTTTCATGGAATTCCCTTTGACATGCAGGACAAAGTACTCTCCACTGCCCACCATGGATGGAGGAACTTCAATGACATCCAGGTCTTCGATCGCCTCAATCGGTTTTCCCGCCGCCACTCTTCCCAGCAGGGGAAACTCAAATCGCCTGGTTTCCACAGGGCTGATTACCTCAATGGCTCGCTTCTGATTTTTTTCCCCGGGAAGCCGAACATAGCCTTTACGCTCCAGGACATTTAGATAAGTAGTTACCGTGTTGTAGGAGTTAAAACCGAAATGAGAACATATTTCTTCAAAACTGGGCGAGCGATCCCATTCATCCATGTACCGCGAGATATAACCTAAAAATGCTTTTTGCTTTTCGGTCAATTTCATTTTTTTCGAAGCTATGTCTCTAATCCAGCGGGCTACGCACAGCTTTGCCTCCTTTGTTCAGGACATGAGTGTAAACCATAGTAGTAGTTACATCTTTGTGGCCCAGCAGTTCCTGAATCGTTCGGATGTCGTAGCCATTTTCCAGGAGATGTGTGGCAAATGAGTGTCTCAGCGTATGGCAACTACCATTTTTCGTTATTCCTGCCGACCGGATCGCTGCTTTGACAGCTCGCCGCAAAGTCGATTCATCAAGATGGTGCCTCATTACTATCCCGCTTCGAGGCTCTTTGGAAAATTTTGTAGCGGGAAATACATACTGCCAGCCCCACTCTTGATCAGCATTGGGATATTTTCTGTGAAGAGCGTAGGGCAGATATACCTTTCCAAAACCGGCCTTCAAGTCTGCTTCATGTATGGCCTTAATTTTTGCCAAGTGCTTCTTCAGGGGTTCTTTCGATGAAACGGACAACATTGTAATCCGATCTTTTTGCCCTTTTCCATCTCTGACGACAACTTGATTGTACTCAAAATCTACATCCTTTACGCGAAGCCGAAGACATTCCATCAGCCTGAGGCCTGAGCCATACAAAAGGCTCGCCATGAGCCATTTTGTACCTTCTATGCGCAAAAGAATTGATTCAACCTCTTGTTTAGAAAAAACAACCGGCAATCTTTCGGGCTTTTTGGCGCGTTCCACATCGTTCACCCAGCCGAGCTCTTGTTTCAACACATCCCGGTATAGAAAAAGAATAGCACTTAGAGCCTGGTTCTGCGTTGATGCAGCAACATGCCTCTTTACTGCCAGAAAGGTCAAGAATTCTGACACATAAGTTTCATCCATTTCGCTTGGGTGGCGCTTATTGTGGAAAAGAATGAACCTTTTTATCCAATGCACATAGGCTTGCTCGGTTCTGTAACTGAGGTGTCTGACCCGTGTAGCATTCCGTACCTGATCCAGCAGTTTTGGCTTGACTGTCATAACCTTTATCATGTATATTTTCTATAAATTGTTGTAGATATTTTTTTGCTTGGAAAAGGCTTGATATCTTATAACATAGATTTTATGAAACACTATCTAACATCTTCAACGAATTCGACTTTCAGTTAAACTTACAGTCTTTCAGTTATAATGTCAAGACTTTTTATTTGGCAAAATCGCACGATAAAACCCTTAGTAGGGGGTGTTATCGTGCAAAATTGCCCTATTTTTCTTTTTCGCAGGCAATAATGCACGAAAACAAATCGGGCTTTTAGGCCCGCTACATCAA
>JABZFQ010000119.1 GCA_014237365.1 Desulfobacteraceae bacterium
CCGCCTTTGCCCGATCTCAAATCACAAAAATATTGAAATAGGTAAGCTATTCCATCAACTTTTGTGATCTGAGATCGAACAAATCTGACCCAAATCTGTGCGCCTACTTGTGGAAGTTATTTCGTCCACGTTCCTAACTTCCATTATTGCAATAAGCCCTCATTAATCCTAACTCAGTTATGCTAAAAAATTAGTTTCCATATATTCCTCAATCATTTTTTTGAAGTTATCAATCAGGCTAGGACCCGACAATGTCTTAATTTTTACGCCATCCACGAACACCAGCGCAGATGGATTTTCTCCTGTTCCTGGCAAACTCAAACCAATATTGGCTTCTCGACTCTCACCTGGACCATTTACAATACATCCCATAACAGCAACGACCATCCCCTCAAAGCCTTTATAGCTTTTTTTTCTCCAAATAGGCGTTTGTTCCCTGAGGTAAATTGTGATTTCTTCTGCAATCTCTTGAAAAACTTTTGACGTTGTTCTTCCACATCCTGGACAACTTGTCACCGTGGGAAAAAGGTTACGCTTACCCAAAAATTGGAGTACTTGTTGACATACAATTACCTCTTCCGTGCGAGAGCTTTTTGGTGAAGGAGTTAATGACGTCCTTATAGTGTCCCCTATCCCTTCATAGAGCAACACGCTTAGCCCTGCCGTAGAAGCGACGGCCCCTTTAATTCCCATCCCTGCCTCGGTAACCCCTAAATGCAATGGAAGATCTGTATGTTCAGATAGTAATCGGTTAGCCTCTATCATTTCTGGAACTCTGCTAACCTTGACAGAAAGAATTGTTTTATTGTGAGGTAGTCCGATTTTTTCAGCCATTTTTACGGATGCTATGGCACTTACCACCATAGCATCTACAGAAATTTGTTCGCTTGTCTTTTTCTCTGAATTATGCTTTTTCACATTTTCTTCAAGAAGCTTATTAAAAACTCTCTTATCCATGCTCCCAAAATTTACTCCGATTCGAACAGGTTTATCATATCTGATCGCCTGCTGAATAAAAGTCTCAAAATTCAGATCATGATGTTCGCCAAAGCCAACATTACCTGGGTTTATCCGCAATTTATCTAAGGCCTGAGCACAGCCAGGATACATTGTCAATAATTTGTGCCCATTGTAATGAAAGTCTCCTATTATTGGAACATCACAGCCTTGCAGTCGCAGTTTATCCCGTATGTGAGGAACTGCTTGAGCGTCTGCTTCATCTTTGACAGTGAACCTAACGAGTTCACTTCCGGCCTCATACAGCTCAATTATTTGACTTACTGTAACATCAATATCTAATGTAGGCGTATTAGTCATAGATTGTATACGAACTGGATTATTTCCACCGATACCAACATTACCAACCATGACTTCAACAGTTTTTTTTCTTTTCATATTTTTCCTCATAGCTGTCGGAAGGCATGACGGTAAGGAACGGGGACGAATTAACTTCCGCAAGTAGGCGCACAGATTTGGGTCGAATTTGTTCGATCTCAAAGCGCAAAAATTGAAGGAATAGCGAGCTATTTCAAAGTTTTTGTGATTTGCAAGAATACAGTGCGTCACGGTGCTGGACTTTTCCTCCGGCACTGCTGCCAGGGGAGGTTCTTCTATAAGCTCAGGCTGCTTCCTCCACTGCTGCCCATGTCTGGAGAACAAGCGGAGATACAACAAACGGTACGATCCTGATATAACCAAAGTTCAGTTGCCGGGCAAGTTGCTCAATTACCTTATGATCGTTCAATCCGGATAAATTTGTTCGGCCAAACCGCTCTGCAAGTATATCCCGCAAGGTCATCATGTTAAAATGATCATGCATGAACCCGCGAAGAAAATCTATCGCGGAAAACTCGTCTTGGAACTCCTTACAGGTCTCTTCAGGCTGGATCTCTTGCCAGTCCAGAATCTTAAATGCCCGCAGACCACTGCGCAGAACTCTCCTCACAGTAACCCTCCGTTACAACATTAAAAATTACCAGACGTCTTCGGCAACAAGGTGCCGTCAAGCGTTTTTTTCGACTTTTTTGCAAAAAAACCTCGTCCTGCCAGATTCTCTTTGCAATAGCCACCACTATGGGCATCAATGCCGCCAAAGGCTCGTTCGTACCCACGTTCCTAACGTCTCCAAGGTAAAAGTTTGCGCTATGATTAAACTATAAATCAAAATCTTTGTCTACAGAAAAGATTTGTTATAATTTCGATATGTTATCTATAATGTCACAAAAAACATATTTAAGCAACAAACGTGCCGAACGGTATTGGTCAAAAATATGAAAAAATTTTGTCAATGATATACTTCTTCAAAAAGTTCTTCAAATGTAGAAATCGTTCTGTTGCGTTTCAGAGCTTCAGCAATCATACGTTTTGCATCGTTGCTCTTGTGACCAAGCTGATAAATCAGCACATTCAGCATCTGTTTTGAAATGTCTTCCATAATTTCTATTTCATCTGGCCCGTCCCTGGTAATTAAAGCGAATTTGTCCATCTTTCCTTTAAGTGAGGCAATAATTTTCTGGGCTGTTCTTGTTCCAATGCCTTTTAATTGTTTAAGTTTAGCCGCATCTTTTGATTCAATGGCACTTGCTATTTCACGGACGGGGATATTAAGCGCTTTGACCGCCTTAAGGGGGCCTATATCTTCAACAGAAATAAAATGCTGAAAGAATTCTTTTTCGATTTCCAGATTAAAACCGATTAAAACAGGTTTTGGCTGTCGTTCAGTCTGGTGATAGTAAATATAAAGAGATATTTCTTTTCCCGCTGTCTTTGTTTTAAGAGTATCCATTACTATTGCAGGCAGCAGGATTTCATATCCTATCTGATTAGCAAGGATAATTATCCGCTCTTCTTCTTTTTTTAATAATTTTCCTTCAATATAACTTATCACAGAAGCTCCGCTTTGCCTCGTAAAACAGTGAGTAGAAATAAGTTGTACAATATTGCGAAAAATTTTGTCTTCAAGGTGCGAGGAGGGCACATAATGAATTTAGTGTAACCAAAATAGAACAAAGTTATTGATTTTCGGGGATGGTTCCACGCTCTGTGATATATGCGAGATATTGGTGGAATGTGCAAAACGATTCGAACCTCCGGAAAATCCGGCCCAATGTATTCGGCAATATCCCGTAGGGGCAGGCCCCTGTGCCTGCCCTGAT
>JABZFQ010000003.1 GCA_014237365.1 Desulfobacteraceae bacterium
CAGATCACAAAAGTTGAAGGAATAGCTTACCTATTTCAATATTTTTGGGATTTGAGATCGGACAAAGGCGATCTGAAGCTGTGATGCATAGTTGGGGAAGTTATTTCGTCCACGTTCCTAATTACGATATTTTTTAAAATTAATCCCTATTTTTTTCTGCAAGAAAACACGCTGTTTTGTGGCCATTGCCGATATCAATAAGCTGTGGTGTTTCTTTTTTGCATCTATCAAAAGCCTGTGGGCATCTGTCGCGGAAATAGCAACCGGTCGGATAGTTGAAAGGTGAAGGTACATAGCCATGAATGGGCATCAGCCTTTCGGTTTTAGTTGATAACTTTGGAACAGATTTGAGAAGTCCTTTGGTATAAGGATGTGCCGGTTTTGAGAAAATATCGTTTATATTTCCTTCTTCTACTATCCTGGAAGCATACATTACAACTGCCCGGTCGCATATTTCCCAGATAACACCTATATCATGAGTAATTAAGAGTATAGAAGTATGGCTTTGTCTCAGTTCCTTTATCAATTCAAAAACCTGAGCCTGGGTGGTTACATCTAGTGCGGTTGTAGGTTCATCAGCTATAACTAGATCAGGCGTCAGCATAAGAGCCATTGCAATAATAACCCTTTGCTGCATACCGCCTGAAAGCTGGTAGGGGTATGAAAACATCCTTTCTCCTGCATCCGGAATGCTTACTTTTTTAAGCCAGCTTTCAGCAATATTCCAGGCTGTTTTTTTACTTATATTTTTATGCAGCATGAGGCTTTCTATCATCTGCCGGCCGATTTTGTGAAGGGGGGACAGAGCTGCAGCCGGTTCCTGAAAGATCATGCTGATAGCATTGCCTCTTATTTCCTTCATTTTTCGGATATCCAGCTTTAACAGATCCTTGCCTCCGAATATTATCCTGCCTTTTTCAATCCTGCCTGCCGGTGAAGGAATAAGACGCAGTATGCTGAGAGCAGTTACAGATTTACCACACCCTGATTCGCCGACCAGTCCGATTATTTCATTATTTTTTACACGAAATGAGACATCGTCGACCGCTTTAAAGACACCTTCGTCAGTTTCAAAGCTGACAGTAAGTTTATCGATTTCCAGCAATATTTCGCTCATTATTCAGACATCGTCAAATAGTTGATTCGAAAATGGTCAAATTGATTTTATTTAGATCTTATATTAATATGTCGAGAGTCTAATTTACTATCAAATAAGCTATATTCCAAAAATAACAATCAGTTAACTAATATACTATTTAACCATTTAACAAGATCTGTTACTCAATCCTGGTAAATTTTTTTGGATCATATGCGTTCCTTATTCCTTCACCAATGAAAACCCCTAGAAGCATAACTATAAATAAAAAAAGAGATGGATATAGTATAAGCCACCATGCCCATCTGTATTGCTGGGCCTGAAAAAGAAGTTCACCCCAGCTCGGAGTCGGCGGCGGAAGTCCGAATCCAAGATAGTCAAGGGCAGTAAGTGCTCCTATGGCACCAACTAGAGAAAAAGGAAAAAATGTGATAACCGGTACCATGGCGTTTGGAAGAATATGTTTAAAAATTATTTTGCGCGAAGATATGCCCATGCAAACAGCAGCCTCTACAAATGTTTGTTTGCGCAGGCGGAGAAATTCCGCTCTGATATAATAAGAGATCCCTATCCAGTTGAAAAGTCCATAGCAAAACAAAAGTAGAGTAAAGCTTCTTCCATAGGTTGAGCCCATAAGTATCATAATATATAGAAATGGAAGTGCGCTCCAGATTTCAATAAG
>JABZFQ010000288.1 GCA_014237365.1 Desulfobacteraceae bacterium
TTGCCCGATCTCAAATCCCAAAAATATCAAAATAGCTTGCTATTCCATCAACTTTTGTGATTTGAGATCGAACAAATTTGACCCAAATCTATGCGCCTACTTGGGGAAGTTATTTCGTCCCCGTTCCTTACCATGAACAACTTTTATCAATTACTACTTTTTTGTTGAAAAATGTTAATCCGCTTACTATAAAAGATCAGTTTTTGGTTTTTTTATGCTTTTCACTTCCCAAAAATCACACCAATTGCGCCTAACTTTATTCTAACTGCGGGGTTCGGCACGCATCACCTGCGCCCAAAGCCAACAAAAACCTTAGCAAATGCAACTTTTAACAAGATATTCGCAAAAATAAAAAACGGTTCGGCTTTGGGTGTCAGCGTAAATGCGATTGTTATGTGCTATTTTATTGGAGGAATACACAGGTCTTTGCATATCTTAATAGCCAAAAAATCCTTGATTTCTCTGTGCCGTGGGACAGCCGATCTTTTATTCAATTTGGGATTATGCCACCATGAATGACGTCCACCTTCTCGTAGGAATTCACAACTATTATCACGGAGGTATTTAAGCAACTTATTTCTTTTCATAAAGCGATTCGTTCTTCTTGGTAACCACCATCTACTGCTGCCAATGCGTCTTGTCTGTTGAATTCCAACGCTTCTTTTAGTGTTATTTTTAGGCTTTTCAATAATTCTTCATGAGTCTGTTCCTGGCAGTTAACACCAGGGACTTCCTCTATCCACCCAATCCACCAATCGCTATCTTTTTTTGTAACGGCAGTATAAAACTTATTCATATCAATATACCTCCAAAAACGCTTGCCATAACCTGCCGCAAAAAGCAGAGCGGAACGACACTTTTTGCGGTCCGAGTTAATTTATGTTCTATATTCAGTTTGTTGGCTACCAACTTAAAGCGGGACACTTTTGATCCTCTATTTTGATTATTTTGGAACAACAATTGTGTAAGATTGTCGTAACGAGACAAAATAGTTGGATAATAATGTCTTTGATTTCTCAAATTTTGGCTATATCTAACTTGTTGAATTTACAAGGTGTCCCGCCTTACGTTGGTAGCCAGTTTGTTCGAGTGAAAGCGGAAGCCTTGAGAATGCTTTTGGCGTCTGCTTCGGAACTCGGAATAACATCCTGCAATAGAATTGCATCAAATGTACTTAGAATTGAACGACTTATACTTTTTTTATTGAATTGAAATCACCGACATAGTCATTGCATGGAGAATGCTTTCCTATTACTTGCTCAAAAATTGTGTTACCTTTTTCGCGCCATTGTTTTGGGCCATACATTCTTTTCAAGGCTCCTTCTGGCACACGTTTTCCTGAGCCAGTTACATAAAAGCCTTCTCTTAATATATAAGAGCTTACAGAATAATTACACCTTCTTGAATCAACTGGATGTTTCCAAGATGAACTTTCACCGTGTTGAGCCATAAGCTTTTAGGTGTGCCGTGAAAACATAGATAAAGTTATCGCTACCTCCGCTGGGGTACTGAATAGTGTATGTTTTTTCGACTGTTTTCAGCACTGTATCGCTATCTTCTCTTACCACTGCATTTGCCACCATCGCAAAAAAAAAATGAGCACAATAATTGGTAATAATTTCTTCATTCGACTTATATCCTTTTTGTGTGTTTAGCAAACATAATGTATGTTTCGCGCAGTTAGATTCTAACATGCTTAATTCATTGCATTTACAGATTTTAGCAAATAATATATCTGTAAATCCGAAAAAAAGCAAGAAGGAGAGTGAAACATGCA
>JABZFQ010000042.1 GCA_014237365.1 Desulfobacteraceae bacterium
GCACTTTATTCAGCAGGTAGGGTACTGATTGTAGAAAATCAGGTTATGTCATGAATATTTCCAAACATAACAAATATTTATGCAACCTCGTGTCGCACACGTAGAGCTCACCAGCACCAAAAGCTAATGATGACTTTGCAAAAGCGATGTTTTATACTGAAAATAGCAAAGGCTAAAAACGTGCGGGCTTTTGGTGTCAGGTGTAGCGCTTGGTTGGGCTAATTCTGGCGAGGGATTCTTTATAGCCCCAACCCCTTTTTGATTTGGCACATGGATGTATGTTATTCACATTTAAGATAATCTGTTATAGTTCGTCACCTGCCAATGGTGTTCTGTTCGGCACATTATTAAGTATTTTTTTGAAATCTCCTCTGTTTGCTCTATTTGCTCTTTGAACTAAATAATTTTCTGTTGATATTGCTGATATTTTTTCAGACACAGCAGATAAAATAAATTGATTTATAGAAATATCTTCTTGTGAGGCTATTTCTTTAATATGACGATGAATTGAGTTCGGCAACCTTAAGCTTAAAGCACTCATTTTATTACCTCCAAAAATTTACTTGGTGGGATGGCTTTAATGCCAAATTTTTCAACCCCTTTGAAATCTTTAAGGTTGTGTGTGACAATCATTTTTGTTTTGGATGCCACTGCAACCTCAAGAACATGATCATCTTTTGGATCTTTTAAGTATGGTCTCCATAGAAAATAGATTTTTTGAAATTTGCTTAGTGTACAAATGTTATCAAGGATTATATCTACTTGCTTATGTGATAATTTTAATTCTGTTTGTTCTCGCTTTAAAACATCTTCATATTCAAATAACAAACTTGTGGATATTACAGGCTTTATTTTTTCAGTATCAATTAGCCTAAGTATTTGAAATGATGCCCCAGTAGACGAATAAAGACCAGCAAAGAGTACATTTGTATCCATAATGATTGTATTATCTTTCATAAATTAAACAATACTGCATGTGGTATCGTTTGTCAAATTGTAATTAGGAGCCCAACGTACTGCTCACCTGCCGCAGACGCTATCCGAAAAACTATCAAAAAAGCGATGAACTGTCGTAAAACAATAATTAATCTAAAGCGGCACGGCTTCTGCGGTCAAGTGGAGCAGATGGTTAGGAGACGTGCTACTCAACGGCTTTCCTAAGTAAAAGTGGTTCTCTGGTATCTCCCGTGGTCGATTTTTATCTAAAGAATCAGTCAGTTATCCATATTCTTGAGTTACCCTAATTTAAAAAATCTACACAGTAAATGCCATTATTTAAGCAGGTATTAAAATTTTAGTACAATACTGCCCCATATACCCTAATAATAGCGTTAAAAAGTTGTTAAACACCAAATGCAAAAAATGCGATAATTTCTTGAAATTAAAATAAAATACTAACCCAGCAAAATACCAGAGAGCCGTAAAAGTTATAATGCAACGTCCAGAATTATGTCTCTGGTTAGCGATCTGCTGAATTTGCCTTGTTAGGTGGTTTTCTTAATATGTAGTATCTGCTGATTTTCTTTCTGAACAGATTATTCCGTACCCCGATGTGCTTTTGGTTCGGAGTCTGAAATTTCCGCTTTAAGAAATTTTTAGTGCTTTTTATAAAATTTTGGAAAAGATAATGCCGGAAATCCGGTTTTTTGGACAGGGGGCATCCTCTCTCTCGTCGGAATGCCGGATTCCAAAGCTAAATGAAAGCAGAGTTTTCGAAAATCTTGTAAAATCAAGCAAGTCCGAGTTTTACCAGGCTTCCTTCTTCTATTTCAT
>JABZFQ010000289.1 GCA_014237365.1 Desulfobacteraceae bacterium
AGGGTCTTTGAAAGGCTTGAGCCGTAAGTAGGGAAACTTACAAGTCCGGTTCTTAGGGGGGCGAGTGGATTGGTAACAATCCTGTGGGCTGGCAACAGCCCCCGCCTACCCGACTAGCTGTCCAAAGAAACAAAATCGCTCGCCTCCACAAAACAATAATTGACATCGCATAGGACACTGTATATAGTGTCAAAATGAAAAAGATTCAAATTGTAATTGACACCAACATATTCATTTCAGCTCTCAAAAATGATACAGGGGCTTCTTTTTACCTTCTTAGCCTCATTGGTAAGAATGAATTTGAAACAAATGTTTCGGTGCCGTTAATAATGGAATACGAATCTGTAGCCAACCGATTCTTGTGCCAAACAAACCTCACAGTTTCAGACCTAAACGATATTCTTGACTATATTTGTTCCGCTTCAAATCAACACAAAATCAACTACCTGTGGCGACCATTTCTCAAAGACCCAAAAGACGATTTTGTTCTGGAATTAGCTGTTAAAGCAAGGAGCCAATATATAATCACTTTCAACAAAAAAGATTTTAAAAACATTTCAAAATTTGGCATAAGAGCCGTAACTCCTTGGGAATTTCTAAAAGAAAGAGGGCTATTATGAGTACTGTAAGCTTAAGATTACCTAATTTTCTTCATAAAGAAGTAAAAGGCATAGCAAAAGAAGAAGGTATTTCTATCAACCAATTTATTGCTACAGCTCTTGCTGAAAAAATGTCAGCCTTAAGAACTCAGGAGTACATAGAACATCGTGCTGCAAGAGGAAGCAGGGATAAATTTGATAATGCCTTATCAAAAATTGGCAGGAATTACCAACTCGATGAAAACGACATAGCCATAAAGTAGTCACACCAGCTAACAAAAGGATGAACTCTGACTGAAAAAGCCTGGCCGTTTTTTGGTTTCTACAAATTTTGTTGTTTATTGATCTTTCTTCGCTTTTTAGCCATACTTTGTTTGCTTTTTCATCAGGTTATCCTTGCCGTTCGTCAGCATAGGTATGTGTCTTATGGTTGAAAACAAAGATGTATCTCCGAAGGAAGTAGCCTATTATAGCGCTCTTGTTCAGGCATGGATTACAACTAAGCTTGATCACGATAAAACTATAATTACACTGTCAAGTGCAGGTATCGGACTAATTGTTACACTTTTAGCCACTGTTTCGCCAAACAATGTTGCATATATAATACTCTATATTCTTTCCACATTTGGATTTTGCCTCGCAATAATATCAGCAACAACTGTACTTAAAAAAAATTCGAAATACATCGAACAAGTAATAAAGGGGAAAAGAGACAGAGACCCGTATTTGCGTTACTGGGATTCTGCTATGACTATAGGTTTTTATGCAGGAATTGTATTCTTGATAATCATAGATATAATATCAGGTCTGAATAATCTAAAGGAGGTAAAGGAGGTAAAAAAAATGGCAACAGATAGAATAGAAAAAACTACGAACAGATCAGATGATTATAATAGTAGAAGCTTAGACGATATTGGTAAGATTGCACCTTCAACTGAATCCACTGGTTCATCTGACGAGTCTGATAATTAATCCTGAGTAAACCACCGGCTTTGCCGGTGGACTCCCAAAGTTTGACATTTACGGGAATATAAGAGAACCTCCTCAAATGTGAATTGCTTAAGGCATAAAGCAATGAGTAGGTCTTTAATGGGAAACGTTCAAAGTTTAAGTCACTCTAAATGGGAATGCATATATCATATAACCTGGATACCG
>JABZFQ010000011.1 GCA_014237365.1 Desulfobacteraceae bacterium
ACGTGGACGAAATAACTTCCCCAAGTAGGCGCACAGATTTGGGTCGAATTTGTTTGATCTCAGATCACAAAAGTTGATGGAATAGCTTACCTATTTCAATATTTTTGTGATTTGAGATCTGACAAAGGCGGCCTGAAGCTGTGATGCATAGTTGGGGAAGTTATTTCGTCCACGTTCCTTATCAATTCAGACGTATCTCATTCGGCCAACAGCCACTTCCAGGCCGGTACGATTTCAAGGCGTTTATCGGACACATCTTCATCCAGCCAGGTGACTATGGTACCGTGTTTCAGGCCAAGTTCATCCATAGCCGACAACAATGCGCTGACTTCCCGTTTTTGCGTATCCGGATCGTTAATATCCCAGCAGACCTGGACAAGCCGATGCTCGCCTCTATCTTTTGCTGGCAGCACAAAATCAACCTCGGCTCCTTTTTTGGTAACGTAATACTCAGGCGCAAGTCCCTGTCTGCGAAAATGCATGTAAACAAGATTCTCAAGCAGCGCCCCCCGATCCCCCAGCCTGCGAAGGGACATGGCTTCCTGAAGCCCCGGATCAATGACATAGATCTTTTTAGGATTCACCCGTCGTGCTCTTTCAGAGCGTGAGTGTATCGGCACCTGGTAGAAAAGAAAGGTGTCTGTAAGATGATCCATGTAATCATATAGACTGTTTTTTGTGCAGGCAACACCTTGGCTCCTTAAAGAATTGTAGAACTTGTTTACGCTAAAACGCGTTGCCGGAGCGCTCATAATATGCTTCATAAGAAATCTAAGGGCCAATGTGTTGGCAATCGAATGTCGATCTATAACATCACGAAGAATCACGACATCCAGATAGTTTCGCAGCACATCGCGCCTTAACTCATCGTCAAAAATTTGAATTTCAGGGAATCCACCTATCTTGATATACTGGCTAATCAGATTTTGCAGCGTCGCCCTTGTTTTGGAACCAAACCTCTGGCCTGATTTCAAAATAACTTTTTTAAAGCTCAAAAATTCTCTGAAACTAAAAGGAAATATTTCTGTAGTAAGCGATCTGCCCCGCAAACTGGTAGCTATTTCAGTGCTGAGGAGCTTTGACGATGAACCGGTCACGCAGACCGACAATTTCTCGGTGTCAAGCACCCGGCGGACAAATTTGTCCCAACCCTCGATTCGCTGGACCTCATCAAGAAACAAATAACATTGCTTACTTTTAAACGCAGGAAATTTGCGATAATATGTTTCTAATATAAGTTGAAAGTCATTAGCGGAAAATGGGAGCAGACGCTCATCTTCGAAGTTCAGATAGAGCAGACGCTCCTTCTCCAGCCCATTTTCCAGCAACTCCAGCATTTGCTGATAACAGAACCATGTCTTGCCGGATCGCCTCATGCCAATTACGACGTTGGTCTTGCGTGGCACCCATACCATTGACTGATGGCGCAACATCAGGTCAGGCAGCGCACGTTCATGAAAGTCATCGATTAAGATATCAAGGATATTTTGCATGTCGCCACCTTATCTCTTTTTGAGAGATAAATCAACATATTTTTATCTTGTTTTTCGAGAAACTTTGATCGATTTATTACTCAGCTGTCATCTTTAAAAAAATTATATAGTTATACCCTAATTGAGCTAAAGCTCAATTATAGACTTTCAGATAAGGAACGTGGACGAAGTAACTTCCCCAAGTAAGCGCATAGATTTGGGTCAGATTTGTTTGATCTCAAGTCACAAAAGTTGATGGAATAGCCTATCTATTTTGATATTTTTGTGATTTGAGATGAGAGTAACCAAAATAAAATAATGCCATCTTGATGATGGTTCCCTATTATGTGATACAATTCGTTTTCAAACAACGTAGGGACAACGCCTGTGGTTGCCCTTTGGCCCTATGGTTGCATATTATCAGGGCAGGCACAGGGGCCTGCCCCTACGGGATATTGCCGAATACATTGGGCCGGATTTTCCGACGGGATATTGCCGAATACATTGGGCCGGATTTTCAGGAGGTTCGAATCGTTTTGCACATTCCACCAATATCTCGCATATATCACAGAGCGGGGAACCATCCCCGAAAATCAATAACTTTATTCTATTTTGGTTACACTCATTTGAGATCGGGCAAAGGTGGCCTGAAGCTGTGATGCATAGTTGGGGAAGTTATTTCGTCCACGTTCCTAAATAATTTCACCTCGTTATCAGTCAAAATCCTCGACAACGTACACAAATGAATTATCTGAAAGTCTATAGGAAGGTGGCAGAGGTCAGTAAAGGATGTACATCTAAAATAAACATATGCAAAAAAATCTGTATTTATAATACTTGGTGGTTTGACAAAATATCAAAATTCTTTTAAGGAACGGGGACTAATAATCGGAAAAGTGATATGGATTTGCAGAGAACTCAATTGAATCTTTTTACTGTCCTCCATATTTTTTCAATACGGCCTTTCCCTATGGAAAGATTTGAGAATGTGGCTTTACAGTTAAGGAACGTGGACGAAACAACTTCCACAACTATGCATCACAGCTTCAGGCCGGCTTTGTTCGGTCTCAAATCCCAAAAATATTGAAATGGCTCGCTATTCCATCAACTTTTGTGATCTGAGATCGAACAAATTTGACCCAAATCTTTGCATCTACTTGGGGAAGTTATTTCGTCCACGTTCCTAACAGTTTTATGTTTTGATCTAACCGTAAACTGTTACAAATAAAGAGCAACTACAACGTGAAAACATTACTTATATACCCCTATTTCCTTGAAGATAGAGTTCATGAAGAAGAAATAAGTTTTGTACCCCTGGGTGTTTATTATGTGGGTGCTGTTTTAAAGGAAAACAATTACGATGTTGAAATACTGAACTGGCATAAGGTCAATAAAACATCCTATGATATCATAAAGGAAACATTAATTGGAAAAAAACCGGATGTAATCGGTTTTTCGATAATGCATGCAAATCGATGGGGTGGAATTGAAATCGCCAGAATTGCAAAACAAATCGACCCAAAGGTGAAAATTGTTTTTGGCGGAATAGGTACCACCTTTTTATGGAAGCATTTATTAAAGCACTTCAAAGAAATTGATTACGCAGTATTAGGTGAAGGAGAATACACATTTTTAAATTTGATAAAATGTATAGAAAAACATAATTATAAAAAAATCAAGGATATCAAAGGCATTGCATACAGAAAAAAGAACAAAGTTGTAAAAACAAAGCCCGCTGAAATCATACACAATCTTGACAAACTGCCGATCCCTGCAAAGTATTTTAACTATCAGCACGTTTCCTTAACCAGAGGATGCCCTGGAAACTGTACTTTTTGCGGTTCTCCTCAGTTCTGGGGCCATAAAGTAAGATTTCACTCCCCGGATTATTTTGTAAATCAAATTGAACTTCTCTTTAAAAAAGGAATAACTTTTTTTTATTTTTCAGATGACACCTTTACTCTCAAAAAAGACATAGTAATTGAAATCTGCAAAAAAATTCTGGATAAAGGACTAAAAATAGTATGGGCGGCAATTTCCCGCGTAAACTATGTGAACGATGAAGTTCTTTACTGGATGAGAAAAGCAGGCTGCATCCAGATCAGTTATGGTGTAGAAAGCGGATCTGAAAAAATAAGAAAAATTCTGAACAAAAATATTAAAACAGATCAAATAAAAAAAGCTTTTGCGCTGACTCCTAAATACGGCATTATGGCCCGGGCCTACTTTATTTACGGGTGCCAAGGAGAGAGCCGGGATACAATTCAGGATACCATAGATTTAATTCATGAAATCAAACCCCTGAGCATTATCTTCTACATCCTTGATATATTCCCCGGTACAGCTCTTTATTCGGATTTTAAAAAAAGATGTAAAATTACAGATGATATCTGGTTAAAGCGCATAGAAGACATCATATATTTTCAAAGCGACCCTGATTTGTCCCAGGATATGATACTGGCTTTCGGGCAAAAGCTCAGGATGAATTACTATGAAAATCTTGCAAGTTTTGCAGACGACATTGAAGTAATTGATGATAAAGAACTTTACGAATTGCACGCGGATTTTTTCTCAAGACTTGGAATGACATTCGATTATGGGGATTACGCAAATATAGAAGCTATAAAAGATAAAGAAATGATTGCTGAAAGGCTATACAAAAAATCGCTGGACTATTATCCTGATCACCGGGCTTTTCTTGGTTTAGGAATAATTAAACAAAAAAAGGAAGAATACATACAATCGGCTAAAATACTATCCAAAGGAGTCGAATATTTTCCGGAAAGCGAGCAGCTTAATATTTGCATAGGGGTTAGTTATATGAATTTAAGAAAATATAACAAGGCACTTCCCTATTTTCTGAAATTTAAAGATTCCAAAGAAGCAAATTACTACATTACAGCCTGTAATGAAACGCTTGGTATTTCTATATGATTTTGTGAAATAATGGGAATCCAAAGCCTTTTCTTGGCATAAAAATTGCTGAACTAATATACAGTTTTTGGGCATCCTTCATAATTGTATAAAAGTAGTTAACACTTTAGAAAACTCGCAAGTAAAATAATACCCCAATTGAGGGGGGAATGGGGGGAAAATGGAAATTATATCATTCAAGTATATTTTTGACCTGCCTGAGGGACGTCAGGTTCAGATGGACATACAACTTGATTCACAAAGTTTAAATATAATAAACAACTGTCCATATGTCCTTCCAGAATGGGCCGCTCTTGACTTTTATCAATGCCCCCATTGCCCTCTGTCCGTTACAACCCACACCCACTGTCCCTTGGCAGCGAACCTGGTTAATATTATCAAGCACCTTGACACCCTTCATTCCTACCACCAGATCCGGGTCAAGGTAGTTATGAAAAACAGGACCATCACCCAAGATACAACGATTCAAAAAGGGCTCAGTTCACTGATGGGCCTGTTAATTGCAACCAGCGGCTGTCCCCACACAACGTTTTTTAAATCCATGGCACGGTTCCACCTTCCACTGGCTGATGAAGATGAAACCATCAGCCGTGTGACATCCATGTATCTGCTTGCGCAATATTTCCTGAGGAATGAAGGAAAACCTGCGGATTTTGATTTAAAAGGGCTCATGGAAATATATGATAATATGCACATGGTCAACGCGACAATCGCCAAACGGTTAAGGGCGGCAAGCAAAACAGATTCCGCCGTTAATGCGATTGTTCTTCTGGACGTATTTACATTTGTACTGCCCCTTTCCATAAAAACCTATCTTCAAAAGATCAGGCACCTGTTTGATCTTGACGGCTGAACGCCAGGCAAGTATAATTTTGGACCTCCAGCTAAGGAACGGGGACGAAATAACTTCCCCAACTATGCATCACAGATTCAGGCCACCTTTGCCCGATCTCAAATCACAAAAATATCAAAATAGATAGGCTATTCCATCAACTTTTGTGATTTGAGATCGAACAAATTTGACCCAAATCTATGCGCCTACTTGAGGAAGTTATTTCGTCCCCGTTCCTTGGGAAAGGAATTAAGGAATAACTGTCACAGGATACTTTCAAAATGGGAAACAGGTCTAAAAACAAAAAGTTGGCCATTATACCGGTTTACAATGAACAAGAAAAAATCGGCGAAGTTATTGCCGGAATAAGAGAAGCGGATGAAAAAATAGATATAGTGGTTATTGATGACGGCTCAACAGATAAGACACCCAGCAATGCAAGACTCGCCGGTGCAAGAGTGATAAGCCATGCCTTCAATATGGGATATGGCGTAGCCCTGCAAACCGGCTACAAATATGCCTTTCAGAACGAGTATGACTATCTTGTTCAGTTAGATGGCGACGGCCAGCACGATCCGGCATATATCCCCGAATTGCTGAGATTAGTTACATCCGGGGAGACAGACATGGCTTTAGGTTCCAGGTTCCTGAAAAAAATGTCACCTGACAGCCCCCTTTTACGCAAATACAAGGCCGGTGCAACCAAAAAATTGGGGATAAAAATTTTTGCGTTTTTAACTACAAGATTGGTTGGCCTCGAAATTACTGACCCCACCTCCGGTTATCAGGCATTTAACAGGCGTCTTATTGCATTTTTTACTCGCGATATTTTTCCCTGTGATTTTCCAGATGCAGATGTTATTGTTATTGCTCACAGAGCGGGCTTTAAATTCAAAGAAATGCCAATGGTTATGTATGAAAGAGATAGCGGAAAATCTATGCACAGCGGCTTAAAGCCGTTATACTATGTCTTTAAAATGTTTCTTTCGATATTTATGGCGGTTGTAAGGGAAAAGCCAATCCCTTTGTATTAGGAAGGGCATAAACAGGAGGATAGACAACTATGTTGCTGAGGCAGAAAATAGCTATGATAATCATCTGCATTGTTATATCTATCGTTATACTCAATTTGGTAAGGCGGAGGAAACTGAGGGAGGAATATTCCTGGTTATGGCTCCTTACCAGTACGTCACTGTTTATTATGGTGATAAAATATAACTGGCTTTTGGCTGTTACCAAGGCCATAGGCGCAGTTCTTCCAACAACTGCCCTCTTCATAGGTGCCTTGATATTCCTGATGATCCTCTCTGTCCAGTTTTCTGTGAGAATATCCAGATTGACCGACCAGCTAAAAATTTTGGTCCAGGAAAATGCCCTGCTCAGCGATAAGATAGACAAAATTGGCAGCGAAACTCAGGTTTATACCTCGAAAGGCCATAACTTGCGATTTTTCGCTGGCCATGAACATCAATAGCTGTGTTGCTCAGGCTTGGAATAGCTCTTGCTATTCCGCACCTTCGCGCCTTGCTCTTGATGCTCATTGCTCACCAAAAAAACGCAATTTATAACCTTCCTAGGTATAGTAAATCATGGCTTCTATCTTTTTTGCTAACGCTCCCTTTTCTTTGGAAGAAAGATACGGCAAACTGGCTTCGGTTGGAGCTACCCTTCCACATCTTGGGCTGCTTATGCTGGGAGCGGTTCTGCATAACACAGGCCACCGTGTTCGCATTCTGGATGCCTCCGCTCAAAGTACAGGTTATGAAGCTACTCTTAAAGAGGTAAAAAAATTCCGTCCCGATATAGTCGGGCTTACTGCTGTAACCCCTTCGATCATTAAAACAGTTAAACTGGCTTCAATGATAAAGGATCTATATCCCTCCATACCGATAGTCATAGGAGGACCACATTTCACTGCCGTTCCTGAGCAGACCATGTCGGATTATCCGGTTTTTGATTATGGCGTTGTTGGCGAAGGCGAAGAAACGATAATCGAACTGGTTGAAGCCCTCTCAGCCGGCAGACCGCCGTCAAATATTTCCGGTTTGGCATTTCGCGAAAACAGCAAAGTCCATTTTTCAACTCCACGCCCGACTATTAAGGATCTTGATGCCCTTCCATTTCCGGCCTGGGATCTCCTGGATGGGTTTCCTGCCAGATATCATCCGGCGCTGTTTAAATACAAGAAACTCCCTTCCACACATATCATATCTGCCAGGGGCTGCCCCAATAAATGTATTTTTTGCGATACATCTGTATTCAGCCGTCAGATCAGGTTTCACAGTTCAGAATATGTTTTGGAAATGATCGGTTATTTGATAAAAAAATTCGGAATAAAGGAGATTATTTTTGAAGATGACCAGTTCCTTATTAAAAAGAAAAGAGTGGCAAGAATATGTGAAGGCATCTTAAAGGCCAAATGGAATATTTCCTGGTGCTGCAGCGGCAGGGTTAATTCCGTAAACGATCCCGGATTGCTCATGTTAATGAAACGCTCCGGTTGCTGGCAGATCAGTTATGGCATAGAGTCAGGCAATCAGAAGATACTTGATTTTGCCAAAAAGGCGATTACGATAAATCAGATTGAAAAGGCGGTGCGTTTGACCCGTGAAGCAGGGATCTTGAGCAAAGGCTACTTCATCTTTGGCCTGCCGTATGAAACAGAAGAAACAATGAAAAAGACCATCCGCTTTGCCAATCGTATTCCCTTAAACGACATAAGCGCTTTTACATTGACTCCTTTCCCGGGCTCGGAGATGTATGATATTGCAGAACAACATGGGACAATTGAAAAAGACTTTGAAAAAATGAACCTGCTTGATGTGGTTTACATCCCAAACGGATTATCCAAAGAAAAGCTCCTTTATTACCAGCAACGGTTCATGAAAGAATTTTATCTGCGACCTCGGATAATCGGAAATTACCTTAAAAGAGTTATGGCTAATCCTCTGAATGCTTTTAATATGATAAAGGCCTTTAACGGATTTTTAAACTCGGTATTCGGAAAAATATCCGGCCATTAAAGAATAAATGAAAGACAACTCGCCATTGGTAACAGCAGTGGTAGTTACCTTAAGGAACGGGGACGAAATAACTTCCCCAACTATGCATCACAGCTTCAGGCCGCCTTTGTCCGGTCTCAAATCACAAAAATATTGAAATAGGCAAGCTATTCCTTCAACTTTTGTGATCTGAGATCGAACAAATTCGACCCAAATCTGTGCGCCTACTTGCGGAAGTTAATTCGTCCACGTTCCTTACAGAAAAATATGCGGAATGCGGGATGTATAAAACTGGTTTTAAGAGTAATAATTTTGACTTGATAAGATTAATACTGGCACTAACGGTTTGTTTTTATCACTCATATCATTTGTCAGGATGTCAGGAGCTGATGTTTATAACATCTGTATTAGGGCTCGGTAAAAAATAACTTGGCATTTTTGCATCCCGACTTCACCATATCTTTAACAGATTTTCAATCGCAAAAGTCCTCGAAATAGCTCGCTATTCCTGCGATTTTGCTCAATCAGATCGATTAAATCTACGGCAAATTCGAGCGCAAATTCTACAAATTTAATAAACGCAGAGCTCACTACATGAGATATAACTACTTAAAATCATTATGTGTTTGCTTCTCAAAACTTCGTGTGCATATTTCACACAGTGCGCCATAAACGTTTAAAAACAAACCACAATATATAGTATCATTTGTATTGAGAACACCTATATATAGTTTTGAGATTGAAGATTTTGTTCAAAACAAACGCAACGTGCACATTCATTTTGAGAAATATGGGCATCATGTGGTGAGCTCTGAAACGATATGTATTTGCTTTACTATTTGTCATAATTTTGACCTTGTCTTTAGTAAGAAAATTGGCGTTAGTGAATCATCAGGTTCTCTAAATTTGCTGATACGGATATTTCCTCAAATAATATGCTATTTTGTATGTGGATCATTTCTGTTTTATGTTTACAGTCAGTTTGAAAAAAAATCAAGTGTATATCATTTCAAGATTTATCGGCTTCACACTGTTACTTCCATTTTGTATGAGTGTTATAGTAGTATATATGGCATGTGTTTTTAAATATCTTGGCAAATGGGGTCGGTTTGGTGATTTTTCATATGGCATTTATATATGGCATTTTCCTGTACTACAAACATGTATTTCATTAAGTCTGTTTCATAGAACTCCGTATAATGCACTATGTATTTCGACGGGCATAACTTTTATTTTGGCTTTTATTTCATGGCATGTTGTTGAAAAGCCATTCTTAAAAAGAAATTCTCATTACAGACGTGCCTCAGAAGGAAAATGAAAATGCACGTGTAAGGGAATGTTGAGACAAACAGATGTTGAGGAAAAGAATCATGAACAACAAAAAGATAGTAATGGCCAGTTCCTTTACTTACAAATGCCCTATCAAGGTCGGCATTCACCAATATGCAGATCTCTTCGCAAAGTTCGGTTGGAGAGTTTTTTTCTATCGTCACAACTTTCTCCATTGCACGTAATTAGTATCTGCTGATTTTATCTTTTCTCTTGATTTTCATACCGTTATGCTTATTTTTTACTCATTGGTCTGAGAGTTTATTTGGAATTTCTGACAAAATTGTAATACGGAGTTTAAAAATGATTGAGAATAAATTCGAGGAAGCTTGCACTCCCGAATGGGTGGAAGCAAATATCACAGATTCGGCCTTCAACCATTAATCAATAATCTGGATCACCTGGTTTCTATCCAATATAAACCGCCATAAAGAGCTGTGCATAAAAGCCAGAGAAAAGGCGGTGAACTGTTTTGATATTAAAAAAGTGGCGAGGCAGTATGCTGATTTATATAAGTCAATTGCCTGATTATTTTTCTTTTTCTTGTATATAGTCCGCGAATGGGGGCACAAAAGAACAAAACAAATAAGGCACAACTCTTGACGTATCTCAAATTGTCGGGTCTTCATCTGGAATTGATTCTGAATTCCAACGTGCCTGTTATGTGTTATAGTGAAAATAGTGAATAAATTAGATAAAAAAATAATCCTCAGTAACTTTTGAGTTTCTGCGTCCTCTTCATTCAAGCCGACAAAGTCCACCCTCCTGTTGGTTCTGATAATCTTCAATGAATAGATATGGAGGAGATGGCAATGAGATTTCCTTACGGGTTATGCGATTTTAACAAGATTATCACAAAAGGCTATTTCTATTGTGACCGCTCAGACCGCATAGCCGTGCTTGAAAATACCGGAGATTATCTCCTTCTTTTGCGTCCCCGCAGATTCGGCAAAAGTCTTCTGCTTTCGATGCTGGAAAACTATTATGACGTTGCACGAAAGGACAGGTTTCAGGAACTCTTCGGCCATCTGCTGATCGGCAAAAATCCCACTCCAGCGAATGCCATTGCCTCAAGGGGGGAATAAATTGGGATTTAATTATTTCAGTATGTTACGAGAACTTATGGCTCATCAGTTATTATGTAAAAAGGAGAAATAATAACATGGCGACCTTAGCAAAACTTTACCCTATCTTAAAAGACCTTGGACTTGAAGACCAAAAAGCGAATGAATTTGTTGAAATAATAGATGAATCACGCAAAGAGGGGTTAGCTACCAGAGAGGATATCAAAGACTTAGAAATTCGATTGGTAAAATGGATTATTGTATTAATGATAGCTCAAACCTCCATAAGCATAGCTTTGCTGAAACTATTCTAACTCTTGTCTTTTAATTAATCGGTCTGTGCGGTTAGCCATTAGCGGTTAGCCGTTAGCATTGAAAAGAGGTGGAGATGAGAGATTTTAGAAAACTTAATCAACAGGTCAATGAGGGTAAAGAGGTTACCAGAGTCCCCACCCTTGCCGAAAATCTCCGTTGCCACGGGAGTTGTGGCCGGCTGTTTCCATTGCATTGACAACCTATCTGGCCATAGTGGGAATTTTTTCCGGTTTTTAGTCTGGATGTTCTCTTCTTAACGTGGAGCATACGAAATATGTCAATAAAAAAACTTCCCATCGCCATTCAGACCTTCAGCAAAATGCGGGAGGGCAATTATTGTTATGTGGATAAAACGCCATTGATCCACGAATTAATAAATGGCGCAGGCGAATATTACTTCCTTTCCCGTCCCCGCCGTTTTGGAAAATCCCTGCTGGTCAGCACATTAAAAGCAGTCTTTTCCGCACAAAAAGAGCTTTTCAGGGGTCTCTACCTGGGAAAAAACTGGGACTGGAGCATTGAATATCCGGTTATTGATATCAGTTTCGGCAGGGGTGTTGTTGAAAGCCGGCCGGTTCTGGAACAACGCATCAAAACCATACTGGATGAAAATGCTCAAACTCGCGGTATTGAACTGAAAAACCAGAACACAGCAGACAGGTTTGCTGAGCTGATTCAAAGGCTTGAGAAACAATA
>JABZFQ010000109.1 GCA_014237365.1 Desulfobacteraceae bacterium
AAAACTTTTCCAATCAGATTGTAAAATTTATTATTGAATATCAATGGGTTTTAAAAAAATAAACAAAATCCAAAGGGATAGGTGTTTGCTTATTCTCTATAGGTGTTTCATATAAAACGTGGACGAAATAACTTCCCCAAATCTGTGAGCCTACTTGGGGAAGTTAATTCGTCCACGTTCCTTACCAGTTTTTATCCAGCTTATTTCAAGAATCTACTGGCATATTTGTGAAGCATACTTCCAAATGTCTGATAAGGAATGCCTTGTTTTGTGTCATTGCTAAAAATAATTAATGAATTGTCCAATAAATCATTGTATAATAACCAAAAAGCCTGAATAATAAGCCTTTCCGCATTTCTATTCAATCTATGATTTTTGAGGTCTGTATGTCGGTATATTGCAACATATCTTCAACTCATTGCTACATTGTCATATTAATGTCATTTATTCTGCTCGTTATGGCCAATACAGCAGAAGTAATGGCAAAAAAGACAAGTTATAATAACGAAAAAATTATTATATTAGATCCCGGCCATGGAGGACACGATAAAGGCGTTCAGAGTATGAATGGGACTTATGAAAAAACACTAAGTTTAAAACTCGCCAATATTATTGCAAAAAAACTTAAAGACAAATACAGGGTCTTTCTCACGAGAACAGATGACTACTGGCTTGACATTCCCAGCAGAATTGATGCAGCCAACCATCTAAAAGCAAATCTTTTTATCAGCATACACTTTGGTGGAAGCTTTTTACATAAAACAAGCGGCATATGTATTTATTACTATAAAGAAATATCAAGGTCTGCAAATATTTTAGAAAACGAGACATTAAAAACAATCAAAAGCAATAACATCCAGACCCAGTGGCATAAAATCCAGAACAGGCACAAAACAACAAGTCATATTTTAGCTGAATCAGTAAAAAATCGCATTAATGAACATATAGAATTTACAAAATGTAAGGTCCAGGGCGCACCTGTTATAGTGCTATCCGGCGCAGATATGCCGGCAGTAATTATAGAAGCCGGTTACATAAGCAACCCAACCGACGAAAACAAGTTAAAGGACACAAAATTTTTATCTGATTTCGCTAAAAGTATAAGCAAAGGAATAGAAGATTTTTTCAAAACACATAAAAATTAACAGAAGCTTTTAGAAATCAAAGTTTTTTCTTGCAAACGTTATGTTTTGCATTTAGTTTCCTAGTATAGGAATTTCTATTTTTCATAGTGTTATTGTTTTATCGGCACAATGTAGGGGCGAATCAAAGTATTCGCCCCAATCAGGGCGATCACAAGGATCGCCCTAAAAATCCGCCCAAAGGGCGCTAATTTAACTGTAAAGAATTAAGAGCGTTGGTACAGACATTTTCGTGTTTTCGTGTCCTGCCTATTGATCAAGCATTTCTTTTCACACGTATTCCGAATATTGTTTTTGCCCTGTTTTCAAAAGGAGAATAATGTTATGTTAATGAAGATTTATGTCAGAAATCTTTCTGCAGGAAGATTTATTTATGCAATTATAGTAGTGGCGCTGTCTTTATTCCTATTCGCTTTAACTGTCCAGGCTGAAGAAAATGAGCTTTCGATAAATAAAGTGGCTATAGTTAATGGATCGGTTATTACCAGAGATGAATTTAATAGAGAGCTAATCCCGATAAAACAAAGGATTTCACAGCAGGGACAAAAAATTTCATCAAAACAGTTTGAAGATATCAGAAATAAAATTCTTGATGACCTGATCAACCTCGAACTGCTGTTTCAAGAAAGCCGGAATAACGGAATTAAAGTTGAAAAAGAGGCAATCAATTCTCAGATGAAATCTTTAAAACAAAAGTTCTCAACTGATACTGAATTTAAAAACTTTTTGAGCGAGCTAAATTTATCTGAAAGTATTTTGAAACTAAAAATTGAGAAGGGTATTGTAGTACAGAAGCTTATTGAAACTCAGATTGCTAATAAGATTAAAATTTCAGATGAAGAAAGCAAGGTCTTTTATGATACCAAGCCCGACCTCTTCAAACAGCTCGAACAAATAAAAGCAAGTCATATTTTGATAAAAGTTGAGCCGGGCGCGGATGAAATGAAAAAATCTGAAGCAAAAGAAAAAATCAAAAAGATTAAACAAAAACTTAATAAAGGCGAAGATTTTGCTACACTTGCTAAAGAATTTTCAGAATGCCCCAGTAAAAACAATGGCGGAGATTTGGGCTATTTCCAGCGAGGTCAAATGGTAAAATCTTTTGAAGAGGTAGCATTTGCATTAAAAACTGAAGAGGTAAGCGATATTGTAGAAACTCAGTTTGGATATCATATCATCAAAGTTGTAGATAAAAAGCCTGAAAAGACGATTGCTTATGAAAATGTAAAAGAAGACCTTGCTCAACATTTGAAACAGGAAAAAACAAATCAGGAAGTCAAAATATACATACAAAAACTCAGGGGAAAAGCCAAAATAGAAAAATTTGTAACGTCTTAGCTTTCTGAAGCAAACCGGCCAAGTGTGAGCTTCAGGTATAATACATTCAAAGCAGGAAACTGCCTGAATGTATCACACCTGAAGCGAATATATTTTCAAAACCCCGACCCTCTGTGAACAATTACATACTTTCTCAGTCACCAAACACCTTGACCGGTTTGTATGGATGGCTTCCTTCAATAACATCCACACCCGCTTTTGCTTTCACTTTTTTCATGATAGTATCTATGTAAGGACAGTTGTCCAGAAGACAGGTTCCTATATGAATTGCATCAATAGTCTCTCCAAGGGGAGCCATCCATGTTTTCAGCATAACCAGCCGAAGAACCGGTGAAGTTCCGGACCCTTGTATCTCTCAAACTCTCCTTCCCTCTTATCAAAAGCCATTAAACAACGGTGACATCCGATACATGTTTCATCCTTGATATTTTTACAACTTAAAATAGCTATGTTCATTAGACCTTTTCCTTTCTTGAGTTTGTAAATTTATGTAAAATTGCCCGGACAATTAAACCTTTTTCAATGCCACTTCAAGGCTTCCCCCCTTTTTAACAATCTCCGTGTAACCACCATTACTTAACATCCCTGAGTTTACAATAATGGTGCTGCCTATTTTATCTTTTCCGACTGCTTCATGAATATGCCCTGTAAGGCAGAGCTGAGGTTGATATTTTTCTATAAATTTTCTAACGGCTGTACTTCCAACATGAATTCCGTCGCCTACAATATCCAGAGCAGTGTTATATGGAGGAGTATGGGACACCAAAATTTTTATTGGAAGGTTCTTTATACTCTCATATCCTTTATAAATAAATTCTTCCAGTTGTTCTTCGCTGTATTCACTTGGGGTGTTGAATGGCGTGAAATTGGAACCTCCCACACCGAAAATTCCCATATCTTCGACAATAATGCCTTTACCGTGGAGATTAATTCCGATTTCATTAAAGTAATTATTTACTTCTTCAATGTCCATGTTGCCGAACTGGGCATAGATGGTGGGATTATAACGCGAAATGAAGTCTATAATATTTTTGGCCTTTCTCATGCCACCTAAGTTTGTTAAATCTCCAGTAATCACAACGAAATCTGCATCTGAGATTCCATCTATTTTTTGCACATTTTCCGCATAATCATGAATATCACCAAAAGAAATAAATTTCACACCAGCCTCCTCGTAACATCTCAATTGTTTTTTGTTATTTTCTTTAGAATATTGGCAGATTTTTCTGAAAGAGTGCCCTTTGATTGCGCAATGCCTATTGTATGAAAACCAAGAGTATTATAAAGATCAAGTAATTCAGGTGTTTTTTTTTCTATTGCCTCTATATGTCTCTTCACGGTTTCAATATCTCCCCTGGCAACAGGACCTGTCAGTGCTGCTGGAATTCCAGCCTTTTCTATATTTGAAAGCGTACCTTTAATTAAAGGTTTTAAGACTTTCCAGGTATCACTGCCGGAAATGCCTGCCTGCTCAATAAGCCTGAAAGCAATAGAAAGAAGAGTCACAAGGTAGTTTGATGCAACCACGGCGGCAGCATGATAAAGGGTTTTATCTTCCGTGTTTATTGGAATACAATCTGCGCCAAGATCAACCGCAATTTTTGCTGCTATATGTAAAGCTTGAGCTTCACCTTCCACAGCAAATATGATTCCGTGAAAAGGGCTTCCATTCCCTTCATTTAAGGCAAAACTCTGCATGGGATGCATTGATCCGATAAAAGCGCCACAGATTTTTGCAGATGATAAAACCGTTGATGGAAGCGCTCCGCTGCAATGCAAGACCACGGAATCTCTTTTGAAGCCGTCATTAAATGCAATATTGCTGCATGTATCAGATATTTCGCTGTCCGGAGTTGTTAAAAAAACAATATCTGCTTCTTTTGTTATTTCCCAGGGTATTTTAGTAAAACGCCCGGTTCCTGTTAAGTCTGCAAGTCTTTTTGCGGATGAAAAGCTTTTACTTGCAAGGCCGGAAATTCTGTAGCCGGCTTCTGATAAAAATTTCGCAAGAGCAGTACCAACTCTTCCGCAACCAACTATTGCAATCATAAGGCCTTTCGCCTTTATGTTTCAATCAACCGTTATCCTTGAATTGATACTATAAATTCCCCTATCTTCTCAGCAGACCTGCCGAAAAGTTCCTCTATCTCAACAGATTCAAGGTAATTATCGTCCCAGGCAATGCTGTTTTCTTGAACAATATTTTTTATATGCTCATACTTGCCGCCAAGCGCTTTAATCTTAGCTGCAAGGAGGACTTCTTCTTTAAATGCAATATTCAATAGAAGAAGATATTCTATCATATTTGGCATTTCAGGCGAATTAGAGATTATTGGAATAACAAGAATACTTCGGCCATCTTTCCTGCCTTTACCAATATATACATTCCCCTGCCGAACAATTATTTTTTTAGTTCCCTTAAGCTTAGTATCCTTTTCAACCCTTGATAGAATGGATTTTAAAGAACCCTTTTTCTCTAAAACCTCTATTGTCGACTCATCTGTTGGTTCACCAAGGAGGTTGAGTTTGCCGATTCTGTATAGCGTCAAGCCCTTGATATGTGAAATAACTCCCTGTAATTTTTTAAGAACAATAATATTTCTGTTTATAAGCTGTGAAACACTAAAATTGCGCTGTGCCAGCTCATCAAAAAGAAGACCTTCCAGTTTTTCACTGATGCGACTTGTACCCACGGTAACTGTTTTGGCCTGGTGTTTTATTGCATCCACAGGACGTGACATGTAATTAATGGATTCTCCAATATATTCAAACAGAGTATTAAGCATGTTAAGTGCTGTGCCTTTTTTTTCAAAGTCTATCTCAAAATCAGACACAGGCAGCCTTCCGGCCAGATATTTAAGAAGAAGAGTTAGATCTGAAGCCATGGCAATAGCGGTAGGAAATTTTTTTTCGACTCTTTTTGCCCTAAATTTTTTGTAAAAACTGGCAATTTTTTCTCTGAACGTTTTTTCAAGTACGATTTCGTAAACATCAAGACCTTTATCCGCGTAATTGTCAATAGTGTCTTGTAATTCCTCACGAAATGCATATAAAAATTTTGACCCCTCGTTAATGGCAAGAGCTGCATAGTATCCCCATATATGTCCGACCAGGGTGTTCAGGATGGGCGCAAAATGCTGACTTACAACCGGAATATGGAATACATCTTCTGCATAGGCATCAAAACCATTCTCTTCCTCGTCCGCTATAACAACAGTCGTGGCCTTGTGTGCCTGAAAAATAGCTGTATCCTTGATGATGTCATTTATAACATTTCTCTTTGTCCCGGCAGCACAAACAATTATAAGAGGCTCGGATGATAAATCTATGTGTTTTTTGTCCTCTATGTAATCAGAAGAAATTGTTTTGTAGCAGAGTTCACTTAGCTTGATACGTATTTCATCTGCAGAAGCTTTATTGGGACCGCTGCCTACTGCTGCCCAGTAATTTTTTGTTGCAGCAAGCTTTTGTGCGGATTGTTCTATCTCTTTGCTCATAGATAGAATTTTTCTCATATGGGATGGAATTTCCTGCATCTGTCTTATTTCTTCTGTTATAAACTCATCATTTCGTAAACCTTTCAAACTTGCGATTTTAAGACTTAAGACAGTGCCAGCTATAATCTGAGAATAGAATGCCTTTGTTGAAGCCACAGACATCTCAATATCACGCCCGCTGCTTGTGTACATAACACCATCAACCTTAAACGTAATATCTGAATCTCTGCGGTTGACTATGGCAATGGAATGAGCCCCCCGTTCTTTAACCATATCAACAGCACGATTTGTATCTGTTGTTGTGCCGGACTGACTAATAGCAATAACAAGTGTATCTGCCATGCTGTTTTGGTCATCATCTTCATTAAGCTTAAATCCGCTGAGTTCTGATGCTTTCAGTGAACAGACGGTAAAAGATGGCTCATCAATGTAGTAATTTAAAATATCTGCACATACTTGCGCAGCAATTCCAGCCGTACCCTGACCGACAAAATAAATCCTTTTTATTTTATTATTTGTAAACGCCTGTTGAATAGATATTGGAAAAACTTTTTTATCAAGTGTTAATACATACCTCTGTTTCCCGTCCTCCTTGATTTTCCAGCAATTTTGAAGAGTTTTTTCCACTGAAACAGGGGCTTCAAAAATTTCTTTCAGAAAATAATGTGGAAACTTCTGACGGTCTATATCTCTTGATGTTATCTGCGTATGTTTTATATCCTTTTCCCCAATTTCAAGCCGGGTTCCGTCATAAAACATTGCTTTAATGTCCTGTAGGGCTCCGCCGGATTCCTGGTTGAGCACAAAAATCTGTCCCTGAGTTTTGCCATGCTTTCCTTCAACACCCTTTTCTCCGTCCATCTTGAGATAAAACGGAGTCTGCTCCACAAAACCATAGACTTCAGAGGTCGGCATATAATGATTTTCAGATAGTCCTATAAAAATAGCCTGACCGCTGCCTTTCTGAGCAAGAAAAAGTTTGCCGGGAGCAAGGTCTGAATGCATGAATATGGCATGTGAACCTTCAAAATCATTGACCGCCAGACGAAATGCTTCTTCCATGTCATTCCCCTGCAATATATATTTTTCAATTTGCAGCGGGATTATTTTTGTATCCGTTGTAATGTCCTTATGTATATGCTCGCCTTTGATTTTATATTTTTCTTTAAGCTTAATATAATTGTCAATATCTCCGTTAAAACAGGCATGAATTATTCCGCTTTTATTTGATATTTCTATAGAGCCTTTATTATCAACCGGATGACAGTTCGGTTCAGTAATAGCCCCAACAGAAGCCCAGCGAGTATGGGCTCCAACAGTATGATATTTGTGCGGGCACGAGATAAGTATTTGAAAAATCGGATCATTTTTTATCTGATTTCTCAAAAAACTAATATTGTCCCCAAGACTTCCTATCTCAGCAGCAATCTTATAGGTAATGGCAATGCAAACACATTCCTCTCCGCTTTCATCTTTTGTTTTATGAACATCTATGCTCATGTTGACAAGGACATCATGGTTTAACCGCAATCTAAACTGATCAAGAAGATCAATATTATCTGATTTGCCCAGCTTTTCTTTAAATCTTTCAAACTCTGCTTTTTCAAGGGTAAACATAAGAGATAAGCCTGCTGAATCGCGGCCTCTTACTTCAAGACGATCTATACCGTTTAGAACTGCATTGATATTTTTCGCGATTTTTAAGGTGGAAGAAGTAAAGGGCTGAAAATTCTGGTTTAAAAGCTCACCGACTTTGACAATATTATCTAAAAGTTCAGAGATAATGCACCATGAAATATCTTTTAGGCTCTCAATTCTACGGGACATTGTATCAACCATATCAGCGTCAAGCCGTCCCATATTATCAGACAGAAATTTTGATTCCCTGTTTATGATGGCATTAAGTCGATCAGACAATTTTAAAAGCTCGCTTTGGATATCTTTTCCGGCAAAACATTCAGCAAAATAATCGTCTCCTTTTAAAGACTGTACAGAATACAAAAATGAGTCTATAAGTTCCTGATCACCCAAATAATCAATAATTAAAAATTTATTATTTTGAGCGCAGTTCATGCAGCCTTTTTCATCAATCTTTAGAGCCATTTCATTTAAAGATGTTAAATCTATATGTTTGGTCTTTTTTCCCTTTCCCTTAAAAGAAATAATACCCGCAATACCACAACAAAGGATATTTTCACTGCAAGGGAAAAAAACAATGGAATTGTCCGGCAACCCCGCGGTATTCCTTCCAAAATAAACATCAGATAAAAGATAAGGAAGGATAAAGCCGATTATTCCTTTAACAATACTGATGATTTGCTTTAAATATATCATTAATATTTTCATTACATTTGTTGATATAACTTTTTAATTTTTTCTCTATTCATTACCCTCTTCCACTCAGGCCCTAGAGCGTTTTCCCATAAGGGCTCGAGTATCAAAGCTATATCCGCCATTTTTTCCAGCTTTGAGATTTCAATACCATCTGTTATATTTCGTGGAAGTTTAATATCATTTTTTTTCATCATCTGGCGGAATTCACGAACTCCCTCCGGATAAAATTCCTCCAGATAATCAAAAACTATGCAGTTGCCGATTCCATGGTGAATACCGAAAACAAATGAAAGACCGTAAGAAAGCGCATGGCACACTCCAACCTGTGAGTAGGCTATGCTCATACCGCCAAAATACGAGGCCATCATCAGTTTGTCTGCACTATCCTCGTCACCAACCAAAAAAACTTCCCTGCAAAGATCAAGCGCCTTTTCACCATATGACTTGCTGAAAGCGTTAAAATAAGTTCCGGTTAATGATTCCACACAATGTATATAACAATCCATGCCTGTATAAAAATACTGATCTGCCGGCACCCCGGCAGTTAATTCAGGATCAAGTACTATCTGATCAAATACAGTATAGTCTGAATTTATACCAAGTTTTTTCTCAGGACCAAATAAGTACAGTTGTGCGTGAAACCTCGGCTCCAGTACCTGAGATTGTAGGAATCCCGACATGATAGACCTCTGGATTTTTTATTAAATCCCAGCCCTGATAATCAGCAGAAAAACCTGGATTTGTCAGCATAAGAGATACTGCCTTTGCAAGATCCAATGTGCTCCCGCCGCCTATGCCAATAATTCCATCAGGCAAACGATTTGAAAAGTTTCTTGCCTTGTCTGTAAGTTTATCAACATAAACTGTTTTACATCCACGTTGACTGATATAATATAGTCTCTGCTTCCAAGGGGGATTCTTTCTATTAAACTGTTAGATTCAAAAACATCATCCACAAGAAAAACCATGAATGAATCGCTATCTTTGCGTTTTTGAGCAAGAATAGATCCAAGCTGATTAAAACACCCCCTGCCAAAAACCACGTAGGAAATTATTTTGAAATTTCTAAACATATATTATTCCTCAATCGTAATAGTTCACCACGGATTTTCACGGAGTTCTCGTAACTGTTCAGGTATAGGTTCACGGTTGGTTGCCCCGTTCCTAAGAATAAATTGTACAATATTGCGAAAAATTTTGTTTCGTCTTCAATACGCGAAAAGGGCGCATAATGAATTTTAGGCCAAAAAAGTCCCTGGCTTAATTTTCTTATCAACAGTTCCAAGAGCACAAATATTATTATCAAAACCGGCCAGCAACATACCCTTTGAGAATATCCCCATAATTTTGGCTGGTTTTAAATTAGCAACAACAATTACCTGTTTGCCAATAATGTCATCCGGATTATAGCCTTCTGAAATCCCAGCCACAATTGTTAGCTTTTCCCCTAAATCGACTTCTATTTTAAGAAGCTTTTTTGCCCTTGGAATTACTTCAGCATGAACTACGGTAGCTATCCTTAGATCAACCTTATTAAATTCTTCCATAGATATCTCTGGTTTAAGGTCGGGCAATATTTTTTCTGAAGAGCTCTCACCAGAATAAAGCTCATTTTTTTTTAAGTCAACTCTTGGGAAGAGAGTAACTGATTTGGGAAGTTTGGTACCTGATTTCATGGTTCCCCATTTTTTGAGCATTTCTAATCTATAATAATTTTCATCAGGATTCATTCCAAGATGCTTCTGCATGTTTGCAGAAGTGTCCGGCATTATCGGATAAACAAGACCGGATATGACTCTGAGTCCTTCAAGAAGATTATAGATTACAGCTTCAAGCTGTTTTCTGCTGGATTTCTTTTTCGCGAGCTCCCATGGTGCTGTAACATCAACATATTTGTTCATACGGCTTATAAATTCCCAAACAGCCATGAGAGCCTTATGAAATTCAAACTTTTCCATGGCGCTCTCGAATTGATCAATAGCTTTAATTACATCTGATTCAAGGCCAAGCTGTAACTCCTGCTCTAAAACAGGATCGACTTCCGGGATTTCCCCTGAAAAATATTTGTGAGCCATTGCAAGAACCCTGCTAAACAGATTCCCAAGGTCATTTGCCAAATCAGAATTAATGCGCTGCACCATAGACTCTACAGAAAAATTGGAATCAAGGCCAAATACCATATCCCGAATGATAAAAAACCTGAACGCATCCAGCCCGTATTTATTTTTTATTTGAAGAGGTTCTATCACATTGCCGAGGCTTTTGGACATCTTGCTTTGGTCAACATTCCAGTATCCATGAACATTCAGACGCTTATAAACCGGAATGTTTGCTGCCTTCAGCATAATAGGCCAGTAAATACCATGGGGCTTAAGGATATCTTTGGCAACAATGTGATTAACATGCGGCCAGAATTTTTTAAAAAGCTCTCCATCAGGGTATCCTAGTGCAGAAATATAATTTATTAGAGCATCGAACCAAACATATGTAACATAGTTATCATCAAATGGAAGACTGATCCCCCATTTAAGGCGTGTTTTTGGCCGAGATATGCACAGATCTTCAAGCGGTTCGCTTAAAAAAGACAAAACTTCATTTCTGTATCGCTCGGGGTATATGAAATCAGAATTATTATTAATATGGTCTATAAGCCAGTCCTGATATTTGCTCATCTTAAAAAAATAATTGGATTCCTTGATAACTTCAGGTTCTGTTTTATGATCAGGACATTTGCCATCAACAAGTTCACGCTCAGTGTAAAACCTTTCGCAACCAAAACAGTAAAGCCCTTCATATTCACTAAAATATATTTCACCCGAATCATATATCTTTTGCAGTATCTGCTTTACTACTGCAACATGATCCGGGTCTGTGGTACGTATAAAATGATTGTATCTAATGCCTAGTTCCGGACAAAGGTCTTTAAAAAGACCGCTTATTTTATCTACGTATGCCCTGGGGCTAAGATTCTCATTTTTTGCGGCACGAACAATTTTGTCTCCATGCTCATCTGTACCGGTAAGAAAGAAAGTCTCTCTATCGCACATCTCATTATATCGGCACACAACATCCGCAGCAATAGTAGAATAAGCATGCCCCAGATGAGGCATTGCATTAACATAATAGATGGGCGTTGTTATATAAAAAGGCTTTGGCATTCTCTATCCCTCTCCATTTATCTAAGTTGAGCGATTTTTTACTTCCGCAAGTAGGCGCACAGATTTGGGTCGAATTTGTTCGATCTCAAAGCGCAAAAATTGAAGGAATAGCGAGCTATTTCAAAGTTTTTGTGATTTGAGATCGGACAAAGGCGGCCTCATCTATGTCCGTACCACTATCTAAACGCACGGTCAGCCTGTTACTTATCAAATTATGACGAATAACTTTGCCCTTGCCGCCGGATGTATCCACTAATCTGCCAATTTTTGGAAATTTTTCTCTCAGTTTTTGATAAGTTTTATGTTCAAAAGCAAGACAGCACATAAGGCGACCACACATGCCGGATATCTTGGTTGGATTCAAGGATAAACTTTGGTCCTTTGCCATGCGTATGGATACAGGATCGAATTTTCCCATGAATGCGGAACAGCAAATTTCACGCCCGCATCTTCCTATGCCTCCGCACATTTTGGCCTGATTGCGTATCCCCACCTGCCGCATTTCAATTCTTACCCCGAATTCTTTTACAAGCATCTTTACCAGCTGCCGAAAATCCACACGACCTTCAGAAGTGAAAAAAAATGTTAATTTACCTGCATCAAAGGTGCTTTCAACAGAAAAAAAATTCATTTTAAGCTCTAATTGTTTTATGCAGTCAAGGCAAAAGACCTGTGCCTCTTTTTCAGTCACAAGATTTTTCTTTTTTTGTTTAAAATCTTCTTCATTGGCTAAACGGAAAACCTGTTTCAAAGGTCTGTTCGATAACTTTTTCTCATAGGGGACAGGTGGAATGGCAATAACCCCTAAACCAAGCCCCTGCTCGGTTTCAACAATCACATTATCATCTTTATTTAAAACAAACGCGCCGCAGTCAAAGTCATAAAGCTTACCTGCAGGTTTAAATCTTATTTTAACAATTTTTCTCATATTCCAAATTTTTCAACCTTTGGGAACGGGGTTTAAATAACCTCCCCCCATTTTTGCATCTCATCTTCAGATCGAACAAATCCGACCTGAAGATGAGCGCAATAACGAGAAAGTTATTTAAACCCCGTTTCTTGCAAGCCTCAACATCATTACTTCTAAAGTCAGTCTTAAATTTGTGTTTGCCCGTATATCTTTCTGTGCTGTTTGAATAGCTTCTATTTTTGAAAGAAGCGATTTGACCGTAATTTTTTGTGAAACATATTGAATTTTGCGGATCAAGTCTTTATTGATAATTTTTTCAGGACTATATTTATAAATAATCAGGTCACGCAAATAGGTTTTAATAATCTCAAGCGAGTCCTGAATAATTTCTTTGTTTTTTGATAATTTTTCCGAAAATGAGAGAAGTATAATAATTGGCTCTAAAGACAAAGATCCAGTCTTTTCCAATCCAATATTATTTAACAGCCAGTCCCTGAGGCAAATCCAGTTTGCCTGGCTATTCTTTTTTATCATAGAAAGGGCCTTGGCCATACTCCCGTTTGACATGGCTGAAAATATTGCTGCATCTTCAGCATTAACCCCATGTTTTTCAACCAGAAAAGTCTTTAGCTTTTCTCTATGAATGGGGCTAAATCTGATATGCTGACAGCGCGATACAATTGTTGGAAGCAAATCAGATGACTGCAAAGCAGTAAGTATTAAAACAGTTCGAGCAGGTGGTTCTTCCAGCACCTTAAGCAAAGCATTAGCTGCTTGAGGATTCATGGCCTGAGCATCGGAAATTATAACAATACGTAATCTTGCCTCGTATGGCTTCAGGGAAAGGGTATTACAAATATCCCGGATTTGTTTGATCCTGATAAAAGGACCAGACGGCTCAACTCGAATTATATCAGGATGATTACCTGATTGGATTTTCCTGCATGATCTGCAACGACCGCAGGCATCTCCTGCTGACAGGTGATCATCAGAAAAATAACCATCAGTTGGCAGGGCTTCTCCCCACCCGCAATTGCATGCCATTGCAAAAGCTACAGCAGTAGTGCTTTTCCCAATTCCGTCAGTACCGGTAAAAAGAAGGGCATTAGGAATGGTCATGTTCAGAAGAATATTTTTTAAAAGTCTTATTGGCTGTTCTTGATCTATTATTGATTTAAACCAGGACACAAATTTAATGATCTACCCGTTCTTTCAATTCTTTCCCTGATTTGAAAAAAGGGAGTTTTTTTGGTTTTATTATTACCTTCTCACCGCTTTTTGGATTTCTTCCTGTGTAGCTTTTGTATTTTTTAACAAAAAAACTGCAGAGGCCTCTAATTTCAACACGCTCCCCTTTTGCCATAGCATCCGCCATGCTATCGAAAAATATTTGAACAACCTTTGCTGCCTCAAATTTTGAAATGTTAGCCTCAGCTTTCAAGGCTGAAATAAGTTCCAATTTATTCATCTATAATCCTCCATGCAATAACTGATAATCCCATATATGACTCTGTTGATTTATTCCAATTTTAAAAATCAGAGCACAATATATTGATAATAATTCGCCATGTACGCACTATATGTTGTGCCAATTTTTTTGAAATGATAGTAAATCAACAGAGTCATATATAGACTATTAAAGATAAGTTCATAAGAAGTCAAGTACTTATGCTATAGATTTTCAGATAAATAATTTCACTGCGTTATCAGTCAAAATCCTCGACGATATACAACTTGCTCGGATTTTTCGTTAGGAACGTGGACGAATTAACTTCTCCAAGTAGGCGCACAGATTTGGGTCGAATTTGTTTGATCTCAGATCACAAAAGTTGAAGGAATAGCGAGCTATTTCAATATTTTTGTGATCCGAGATCAAACAAAGGCGGCCTGAAGCTGTGCTAAGGACTCGCCCAAAAATAAATTTACATTTTGAGGTGTCGAGGCGCTCGCATGACAAGGCGCGAGGAGGGCGAATAGCGAGAGCTATTTAACCGACGAGCAACGCAGTCATGCGGGATGGATCGGCGCATCAAAATGTAAATTTATTTTTGGGCGAGTCCTTATAGCCTTGTGAAATTAAATTATCTGAAAATCTATAATAGTTTGGGTATTATTTCAACATCCTCCTCACTGACTTCCACACTTGCAAACTGGCCAAGAGCTTCAATATAAACCACAACTCGCTCTTTCCCCTTGTAGCTGATAAAAGTTCCCGTTACACTTGTAAAAGGGCCATTAACCACCATAACTATATCCCCTTTTCTCAGATGTTTGCCGGTTGTCACATCATTATTGCCGGCTACCATGATTTGCAAGGACTCAATGCTCTCATTGGAAACAGCCAGAGGACCATCCTTATTTCCAATTATACGTACAGCTCCGACAGTTTTAACGATCTCAATATGCTCATAAGGATCAAGATCGCTCTTAACAAACAAATATCCCGGGAAAAGAGGCACCTGAATTATGGCTTTTCTATCACGACGCTTGCTCCTGACCTTAATCTTTGGGAGAAAAACCTCTATTGATTTTTTTATAAGACCATCATTTAAAACACTTTCGAACCTGCTTTTTGTATGAAGAACATACCAGGATCGGACAAATTTATCTATATAATTTTTTGTCATATCGTAACTATTCAGGTTGTTAGGAACGTGGACGAATTAACTTCCACAAGTAGGCGCACAGATTTGGGGCAGATTTGTTCGATCTCAGATCACAAAAGTTGATGGAATAGCTTACCTATTTCAATATTTTTGTGATTTAAGATCGGGCAAAGGTGGCCTGAATCTGTGATGCATAGTTGGAGAAGTTATTTCGTCCACGTTCCTTAGGTTCACGGTTAGTCGGCTTTTAACATGGGAACGAGAAATTAAACTTTTTCCCATTTTTTTAAGCGAATGAAAAGCAGTAAGGTCTCTTTAAAAATATATAATTTTGAGCAAGCATCCCTAATATATTGTTCGCGAGCTTTTTTCAAACAACAAAAAATTTATCATCAAACTATCTGATATTATATTTTTTTCAAGACAAAATATTTAAAATCAAAATTACGGCATCTTTCATTTTGTAATTTAAGCACGTGGACGAATTAACTTCCACAAGTAGGCGCACAGATTTGGGTCGAATTTGTTCGATCTTAGATCACAAAAGTTGAAGGAATAGCGAGCTATTTCAATATTTTTGGGATCTGAGATCG
>JABZFQ010000026.1 GCA_014237365.1 Desulfobacteraceae bacterium
TTTAACGATGGTATTAAGAACGAAAAAATGGCACTTTTTGATTTTGGCGTAACTACCTGCAACACAACGGAAAAATGGCAAAAAGAGGGTCATTTTACCACACCAGTTCCGGTTGACCCATAAAATTGCAATAAAGGAGCAATTATTAAAATTTTACTCAAACGAAAGAACACTGATAACTTTGTGCCCATATGACATAGGCAGCAATAATGTAAACACCAAAAATATAAGATTTTTAAATGATTCAAAATCCTGTCAAGAGTGCACCATTACTCCTAGTGGTGACTTGATTAGTTGCGGTGCTAATTTACAAATTGAGGCAAGTGATGACGCCTTAAATATACTTAGAAATGGTTTAATTGACAGTTGGATTAACTTTTTCAATAAATCTAAAACAAGTTGTCATCATCCGATTTGTGAAAAATGTTTATAGATTATCCAGAAAAGAAACCTCCGTTTCCTTATGAAATAGAATGGAATTGAACATGGACTTGCAACTCTAGTTGTATTTTTTGTAGTTCAAATTCATTTAATAGAAATGAATTCACAAAAGAAATTGAAAAGGTCATTGATAATATTGCCAACTCAGGTTGCTTATGCGTTTCCTTGTCAGGGGGTGAGCCAATATGTCATCCAGAATTTAACGATATCGTAGAGCAATTAAGCTCTCAAAATATGTTGGTTTATCTTTCAACAAATGGAGTTCTATTAAATAGAAAATACTTAAGTGACTCAACAATCAAACTTTTAGATTGGATAAGAGTTTCAATACATTCAACTGACTCAAAGTACGCTAAACTTATTATGGGTTCTGAATATGACTGCCGTAAGGTTTTGGAAAACATAAAAGAAACAAATAAATTAAACAATAAAATATCCGCAATATGTGTACTGAACAAATTTAACACCGAAGAAAATATATTAGAAAATTTAATTAACGATTTAATTGATGTTGGAATAAATAAGGTTGATTTTGGCCTATTAAAGTTACTTGGTTGTCAGACAAGTGAGGATTTTCCTAGCATCCAAACGATTGAAAAAATGAATGACTATTTATCAAAAACATTCTCATTGAAGAAATTGAACTTAAAGTTCCCTAATGTCACTGAATCAGAAAAGCCTCATAACTGCGTGGCCAAGAGATACTCTTTATCGATAATGCCTATCGGGTCGATAAAGCAATGTGCTTTTTCAGAAAAATCATTAGGAAATGTATATGAAGATAGCATTTTGAATATATGGAAAAGAAACAATAGGACAGAGTCTTATCACTGCAAAGAATGCCAAAAAGGAGGCCACTATCATGACGAAAAAAAAGAAGTATGAATATCCAAGTTTTGCTGTAATCCCTATGGAGACCATGTGTTCGAAAACTGGCTGTCCAGGCGGGGCTGCTGGCGGAGTTGAATTTAAAATGGATGTTTCAAAATTATTAGTAAAAGATACCACATATAGAAACTTCTCATTCGCTTAAAAAAATGGGTAAAAGTTTAATTTCTCGTTCCCATGCTCCAGCGTGGGAATGCATACCATATGGGTTACCACACTGGAACATGGGAACCAGGCAAGAATCGACATCAAAAAAATGTAAATTGGCAGATGAAGGATGCCTCTATTGTTCTTGATTTATGTTGCCATATCACATTAAGCACAATATGTTGTGGTTCAGTGACATAGACAAGCGAGGAAGTGATGACTACGCCATATTATTTTCCAAACAATTACAAAAAGTCGTAGAGTCAAATGAGACGGGTGCAAAAATAATTCAATTAATTGATGGTAATCTATCAGTGAAGGATATCGCAGCTAAACTTGAACAATTATATGAAATTGACACAGATACCTTATTGTCTCATGTAGTTGGGTTTATCGAAGTTCTCAGCCAGACTGGCTTTGAAATTGACTTCAAGTAATCATGATAAATGTATTGCACAAACATAGCCGAACATGGCGCATCAGCGGACGCAAAAAGCCGCGCCGCTGAGCTTTGCGTTCGGTGGCTACAAGTTATGTCCGACACGACGGACTTGCTTGGGTTGCATCTACCGTCTTTTCTGCTATAATGCGTTTATCGAACATCAAGGAGTCCATATGGAGCCGCAGGATTCGACAATACCTAAATTTCGCGCTGATGGTTACCTGCCTGAAGGGCTGTACCTGGCTTCGAAAACCGAAGTCATGTTTCGATTTGGTTCATCGTCTCGGCGGCGCAGACGGCTGGTCCTTCGAATTAGGCGTTGGATAGAGTTGGCTCGACTGATTGGCGGTCTACGCCTGCTGATTGATGGTAGTTTCGTCACAGCGAAGGTTGAACCAGACGACATTGACGCGGTTATTCTGCTTCCTCCGGATTTCCAACACCAAATTGAGCAAGGAATTGAGGCGGCATTAGAACTGGAAGAAATGATTCTGACCCGTCGCCCTGAAGAAATCTTTGCCGCGGAAGACGAAACCGACTGGAATGAGTGGATTGAGTTTTTCAGTCGCACACGTGAAGCCGATGGCCGGCGCAAAGGACTTGTGGAGGTCAAACTATGATTTTTAATCTGACGGAATACGAAAAAGCGCAAGAAGAAATGCGTATCCTTGAAGAACGATTGGAGCGGTTGCAACAGACCCACCCCATCGGTTCGAAAGGATTCACGAAGGCCGGCATTCGCAAAATGATTGCGCGCTTACACGAGGAATTGGCTATCTTTGAAGGGAGCGAAGAAGCAAGGCACTCCGTGTCGAGTTGAACATCAGTTGCCAGATGCCGCCGAACAAAAGGATGAACTCTGACTGAAAAAGCCTGGCCGTTTTTTGGTTTCTACAAATTTTGTTGTTTATTGATCTTTCTTCGCTTTTTAGCCATACTTTGTTTGCTTTTTCAGCAGGTTATCCGTGTCGTTGGGCGGGTTAAAAATATTCGATAAAATTTTGGAGATTCATTATGCACAACATCAGCAAATACAATATTCAGTATCTTTACCACATTACTAATATTCACAATCTAAGGAATATTATTATGTATGGATTGCTTTCGCATGAAGTAGCTCATCATCATGGACTAATCGTAAACGATATCTCTAATCAATCTGTTCAGGCTCGCAGAAGCACTAAACTTATCAACAATATTCCTCTGCATAGATGACTCTGTTGATTTACTACATCCAACCTTTAATCCAACAAATATTACGTAACCCCTTAAAATAAATAGAATATTGACAAAAAATATCTTGACAAGCAGTTGGCGACATGTCAGTATA
>JABZFQ010000144.1 GCA_014237365.1 Desulfobacteraceae bacterium
TATTATATATGTTGAATGTCCATGATATGGTTGGGTAAGCTGTCGGTTTAAGGTGTAAATGGGTTGAGTGGTAAAGTTTAAGTTGGCAGAGATTTTTAAAACACCCGAAACTCATGTATTATAGGAAATAAGTTATGCGGTCTATTCTAGGACACTACCGAAGATTGGGCCGTGTGTGTAGGTTATTGAAAATTACTAGCAATCGGTTTGTTTACCATTCTCGTCAAAAGATGGGGACTGCTTAGTTTTATCTCAAAGTTTGTCAATTACTTACCCACACAATTTATGATTTTTGGATAACATATTCACAAGTCATGTTATTGTACTCTGGATAAATTCTCAGAATATTTAATTTATCCATCAATTCTCTATAAATTTTCTTTATATTATCTTCAATTTTTATGAGATTTTCAATATCTATTTTATATTTATTCTTAACTTTGTTAGATATTTCTTCAAAATTGATTTTTATACTATCTAATTCTTCATAATAAACAGAATTTGTGGTTAAATTATACCCTCTTCCAAAATAATCATAAGACAATTGAAAAGATGGGGGCTCAAGATTAGTTATTTGTTCAATTTTATAATCATAATGTTTGTTGCCAGTTAACAATTCAATCGCTTTAATAAAAACTGCTTCATCAGGAAAGGTAAAATCTAACTTTTCATTTTGCCTATTAGAAATTTTATCAATAATTCCTTGTTGTTTATCGCTATATGTTTTAAGCAATGCTTTATAATTTTCCCATTTTTCCATAATGTTTGCAAATTTCAAAGGAATATGATTCTTTAAATCTAAAAAAAGTGGATTTTGTTCAATAAGTTCAGATGAAAAATAATCTAACGAAAATAAACCATTAACTCTAAATATTTCAAATCCAGTTGTTGGCGGTTTGGGAAAATTATCCCACCAATAATTAATAAGTTCTTTTAAATCTTCATTATGTTTTTCAATTCGTCTTTGAAGTTTTGATTCACTGATTTGTCTGTG
The DNA here is from genome assembly GCA_014237365.1 of Desulfobacteraceae bacterium. Classification (GTDB taxonomy): domain Bacteria; phylum Desulfobacterota; class Desulfobacteria; order Desulfobacterales; family ETH-SRB1; genus B13-G4. Next base: position 995 of record JABZFQ010000144.1, read on the forward strand.
AGATGCCCTCACTTGAAGATATGCAACGAATGCTAAAATAATAGTACTTAAAGAAATAACCCACCCTCTAATAGTTTCTTCATGTTCGGTAATCCAATTTATTAAATTTCCCACTTCAAAACAATACATCACTTGAATCATTTTCTCACTAAGTCCTTGATAATTCTTCCAAACTTCTATATATTATAGATTGTATACCCTATATTCCTATAAAACCACTTTTTTATCTTTATTAATATAAGTTACTATTTCACCAAAAAAGCACCCATCGGGTGCAAAATAATTGTAGCAATAGCTAAGTATGGGATGTTTCCAATCAGATAATTTGCTTCTAAAACTTTCTTTTTCTTCCGGTGGCCCGCCTAAATCTATCGGCGGACCTGATCTCGGGTGGCATGTTGGCAGGATTTATCCCAGTCTTTATGAGAAGCTGTCCCAGTTCAGTTCTGTTGATCCTAACATCCCTTAAACTGTACCAGACCATGTGGCCAAGGATGAAGGACCGCTTTTCATTAAAAGCCCTAAGAACAGAACCTGTACCAGTTCCATCTTGGAGGTGACATAACATCCAACAAAAATCCCGTGCTTATACCACACCGCCAAATAAAACACCCCCCACCATCCTCAAACCTTTTATTTAATTCTCCACATACATTACTTCAGTAATTCAAATGCCATCTGACAAAACCATATTCGGTATAGACATCACCAAAGGCTCACCCGGCGCAAA
>JABZFQ010000259.1 GCA_014237365.1 Desulfobacteraceae bacterium
AGATCACAAAAGTTGATGGAATAGCTTACCTATTTCAATATTTTTGTGATTTGAGATCGGACAAAGGCGGCCTGAAGCTGTGATGCATAGTTGGGGAAATTATTTCGTCCACGTTCCTTAGCTCTTTATAATTCGAGACTTGAGCCATGTATACCAAATATTACGGTTTAACAAGTAAACCATTTGAAAATAACCCTGACCCTCTTTTCTTCTTTATGTCAAATAAACACAGAGAAGTGTTAGCATCTCTGACTTACGGTATTAATTCAGCAAAAGGTTTTATTTTAATAGCAGGAGACATTGGTACAGGGAAAACCACTTTAATTCATGTCCTCTTAAAAGAGATTAATCCCGATTTTATAATTATAAATATTATCAACCCTATAGCAGCATTTAACGACATGCTTTATCATCTCGCCAAAAAAATAGGGGTAAGCTGCAAAGGAAAAAACAAAATTGATTTGGTAGAAGATATAAGCAATAAACTCGAAAAGCTGGACCAAGATGGAAAGCGGGCGGTATTAATTATTGATGAGGCACATCTTATTCCTGATGAATCGTTGGAAGATATAAGACTTCTCTCTAATATTGAAAGCGAAAAGAGAAAACTTATTCAAATTGTATTAGTCGGTCAAAATGAACTTTATAATAAACTTCAGAAAGAAGCCCTGAGACCTCTCAAACAGCGGTTACTCATAAATCGTCACCTTGAGCCTTTGGACAAAAAGGAAACACGGGATTATATAAAACATAGACTTAATGTGGCTGGAAGACGATCACAACTTTTCGACCAAAACGCTCTGTCCAGAATTTGGGAAAAAAGCCGTGGAATTCCCAGGGTCATAAACCAGATTTGTGATAATGCAATGCTTATAGGCTATGCGCTTGAAGCTGATACAATCGGCCCCAAAATCATAAAAGAAGTCATTAAGGATATGGAACCCTGGCACAGGCATAAAAAGCCTGAGATTAAAATTTATATCAGCAGATTTAAATGGCTTGGAGCTACTGTGTCTGCTGCATTATTAGTAATTCTATTAACAAGGTACGCAGGGAATAAAACCTACTACCAGCAAGAGTTGGAACCTGTAAAAAAAAGCTTTAGTTCAAATAAAAATGATAGCACAATGCCTTTACAAAGTGTATTGAATAAGATAAAGGTCTAAACCCATCAGAAATAGAATTAAAACAAGACGCACCGGAAAAATCCGATAAGATTTTAACAAATAGCGATATTGTTGAGATATCAGAAGAACGGACTAATTTAAATAGAGAGCTTTTATCTAAACCAATAAACGAAATTGATGCTGAAAGAGACGACTCTGAAGACAATAGGAAAAAAGTTCAGGCCAATGAATGGCTTTTAATAATAGCCGGCATAGAATACGGAGTTGCAAATAACACGATAGTTGATCTCATACATATGGCCAATCCGGGCATAAAAAATGTTAACCGCATATATGCAGGGGCAGAAAATCATATAAGTGTAACCAAAATAAAACAATGCCATCTTGATGATGGTTCCCTATTATGTGATACAATTCGTTTTCAAATAACGTAGGGGCAATGCCTGTGGTTGCCCTTTCGCCCTGTTGTTGCATATTATCAGGGCAGGCACAGGGGCCTGCCCCTACGGGATATTGCCGAATACATTGGGCCGGATTTTCCGGAGGTTCGAATCGTTTTGCACATTCCACCAATATC
>JABZFQ010000034.1 GCA_014237365.1 Desulfobacteraceae bacterium
TTCGAATCGTTTTGCACATTCCACCAATATCTCGCATATATCACAGAGCGGGGAACCATCCCCGAAAATCAATAACTTTGTTCTATTTTGGTTACACTCAAATAACTTCCCCAAGTAGGAGCATAGATTTATGTTAAATTTGCTCAATCTCAGATGTTTCTTATGATTTTTCGTCTATGTAGTTAAAATGTGCAAGAGAAAAGAAAATCCATTAGTAAGCGTAATAATTCCCACATATAATCGCGGCTGGATACTTAAAGAGGCTATAGATTCTGTGCTGGCCCAGGATTTTACGGATTTTGAACTGATTGTTGTAGATGACGGGTCAACTGACAACACTCATGATATTCTAAGTTCGTACAAAGAAAATATTGTTGTCTTAAGGCAGGATAACAAAGGAGTGAGCTCTGCAAGAAACAGAGGCATTGTTTCAGCATCAGGGCGGTTTATTGCTTTTTTAGATTCAGACGATCTTTGGCTTTCGCAAAAACTGCTAACGCAAGTCCATTTTTTCAATGCAAATCCTGAGGCTCTGATTTGCCAGACAGAAGAGATATGGATAAGAAACAGCATAAGGGTTAATCCTAAAAAGCGGCACAAGAAGTTGTCCGGGAATATTTTCGAATCCTCACTTTATCTGTGCCTTGTCAGCCCTTCTGCAGTAATGATAAAGCGCAGCCTTTTTGAAAAAACAGGCATGTTTGATGAGAGTCTTCCTGCCTGTGAGGACTATGATATGTGGCTCAGGGTAAGCTGTAGATACCCTGTATATCTTATAGATACTCCACTGATAATAAAAAGAGGCGGGCATGCCGACCAGCTTTCCAGATCTTTCGGCCTTGACAGGTATAGAATTCAGTCTTTAAAAAAGATTATTGCAAGTAACTTGTTGGCAGATAAGCAGGCAATGGCGGCGGTAAATGTGCTTAAAGAAAAGTGTGACATATATGCCAATGGCTGCCTGAAGCGGGGCCGCAAAGAAAAAGCTTTATACTACAATGATCTTGCAAGAAGTTGCCTTGCCAAAGTAACAGGGTATTTTTAAAAATTTGTTAAGGAATCAACATCTGTGCCACGGTCATTTTAAACTTTTGCGCAACACCGACTGCTTTTCTTAACTGGCTTTCGAGTTTAGCCATATCAACGTAAAAAGGTGTTCTGTCAAATTTAATATATTTTTTCCCTTTACAGTGTTTTGTAAAGGCTTCACACCCAGGGCTATAGACTATGCCTTGACCTGGCCTTTGAAGCTGATGGGGAATACCATGCAGCCTGCATATCATAGGACGGTATTCATATAATATGCACAAACCGCCACAATTCAGCGGGCATAACAATCGCACGGTTTTCCCTGTTTTGTCATACTCTACGGTTTTAGCACATACTTCCAGAGCCCTTTCTGCCACCTGATTCTGTATTTCATGTTCAAGAGCGCTGTATCCTTTCATAATAAAAAGATATTCCAAAAGTGTATGATGATAAAAACGAGTATAACAACAATTATCCTCACATCCATGACAGAAAAAACCATAATAATCAGCGGCTTCCTGATATTTTTTCCCCATATCCGCCCATATTGTTCCCAGCCTTTTTAAAAAAGGCGAATACTTATTGTAACTACTCAGGTTCACGGTTCACGGTTTACGGTTTACGGTTTACGGTTTAAACAAGTGGAGAAGGGAAAAAGATTTTCTTATAAAGCTCAAGAGCATATCTGTCTGTTATGCTGGCAATTAAATCACAAACAACCCTTTCTCTGGATTGGCTGTTATTCATGCAATTTGCCATTTCCATATTTTCGAGTTCTCTTTGAAGGTTGTCTTCATTATTTAAAAAAAAGGAATATAGATCGGAAAGAATTTTCTTTGCCTTGACAAACTCTTTGTGTACCTGAGGCGAACGATATACATTTTCATAAAGAAACTCTCTTAAAGTCTTCATCGCAGAATATACTTTATCACTGATGCGCAAGCACAATTCATCATCTATAACTTTACTGGACGAAATAACATCTGCGATCATTGTTCTGGCTCGCTCCGAATGCGAATGCCCAATTATTTTTAGGCAAGATTCAGGCACCTGGTCGGAACTTATAACACCACTCCTGATCGCATCATCAAGATCGTGGTTCAGGTATGCAATTATATCGGCAATGCGCAGTACTCTGCCCTCAATGGTATATGCCTGCTCCGATGGATTGCTCGGCATAATATTCCCAAATCCTTTTGAATGTTTCAAAATTCCATCACGCACCTCGTAAGTAAGATTAAGTCCCTTCCCGTTATTGCATAAAATATCCACAACACGCAGGCTCTGCTCATTATGCGAAAAGCTCTCCGAATATATTTCTTTGAGAGCTGTTTCTCCGCCATGACCAAATGGTGTATGTCCAAGATCATGGCCGAGAGCAATGGCTTCAACCAAATCTTCGTTTAAACGCATTGCCCTGGCGATTGTTCTTGCTATTTCCGACACTTCAAGAGTATGGGTCAGCCGTGTTCGATAGTGATCGCCCAGGGGAGATAAAAAAACTTGGGTTTTGTGCTTTAACCGCCTGAAGGCATTGGAGTAAACGATTCTATCTCTGTCTCTCTGAAAAGCGGTGCGGATGGGGCAAGGCGCTTCCTCTCTCATTCGGCCCTTTGATTCCGAACTAAGACAGCCAAATGAAGGAATAAATGTCTTTTCACGATTTTCAAAATCTTTTCGTATTGACATAGCCTTTTAGTATAAGGAACGGGAGGGACAAAATAACCTCCCCAACTATGCATCACAGCTTCAGGCCACCTTTGCCTGATCTCAAGTCCCAACAGTATCAAAATAGATAGGCTATTCCATCAACTTTTGTGATTTGAGATCGAACAAATTTGACCCAAATCTATGTGCCTGCTTGGGGAAGTTATTTCGTCCCCGTTCCTAATTCTCTAAATTTTATTGTTGAGTTAATTATAAAAATAGAATAATAATATCAATTATCCACAGACATAATTAATTGTAAAGTAATAATTAACTATCATTATTTGTAACAGTTCACAGTTTTATGTTTTGAACAATCGTAAACTGTGAACTGTTAACATTATTTAATGCTTTAATATGGATAATCATCATCTAATACTTGGCGAACTTGTCGATTTTATAACTGGTGAAACCATAACAGATACCCATGACGAGCGGTATAGACAAAAATTAGCTAAAATACTGGTAACTGATAAAGGGTACCATAAAAATGAAATTAAACCACGTTGTGATCTTAATATAAAGGCTTCTAATAAAAGTGCCATTATTAAAGTTGATTTCAAGGTTACCTTATCCGGGAAAGTATGTATGATAATCAAATATGCCCCGGGTTCTTTGGTAACCAGGCATCGCTCCGTATTGGCTGCCTCAAGACTTATGGCATCATACCAGGTACCCGTTGTTGTTGTAACAAATGGCGAAGAAACGAATATTCTGGACGGTTCAACAGGAAAAGTAATGGGCTATGGCTTTGAATCTATACCCTCAAGATCCGAACTAAGTAATATGACTGCTAACATACATTTTGATCCGATTTCGATAAAAAGGGCGGAAATTGAATCAAGAATTATGTATGTCTATGAAGTTGATGGAAGCTGTGCTTGTGATAACACCATATGCAAAATTAAAAGTTAGCCGTTCACGGCTTGAAACTTGAAATTAGAAAGTAGAAATTTGGGAGAGATTAAAAGTAATGAAAAGTAATATGCTGTATATTTAAGGCACCTATGAATTATAAATTTTTTATGGAAAAGGCAATTGAGGAGGCAAAAAAAGCGTTAGAATCAGGCGAGTTTCCGGTTGGCTGCGTAGTCGCATATAAAAACGACATTATAGTTACCGGCACCCGAACCGGCACTTCTGGAAACTACACAAATGAAATTGACCATGCGGAAATGGCTGCATTAAGATGTCTTTCCGAACTAAAGGAAACTGTGGATAAAAGTAAAATAATACTCTTTTGTACTTTAGAACCATGCCTTATGTGTTATAGCGCCATTGTTCTAAGTGACATCGGCAAAATTGTTTATGCTTACGAAGATCTAATGGGAGGTTGTACCAGGTGCGATTTGACAAAGCTATCGCCTTTTTACAAAGAGCGGAAAATTAAAATTATACCTGATATTTTGCGAGATAAAAGCATGGAACTTTTTAAGGTTTATTTTGAAAATCAAAAAAACACTTACTGGAAAGATAGCCTTTTAGCCAGATATACGCTCATGCAGTAATTTTTTGTTACATTTTTTTGTTGCATTTCATTATTTTGTTATATATTTGTTAAAATTATATTAACTGGTTAACAAGCAAGCTATAACAAAATCAGCGTGTTATAAATATAAACTTGATATTAACCTCAATAAATCAATAAATATCGCTTCTAATAGGAGGTAAAAAGCATAGCTATATCGAAGAAAACAAATAGGCCAAACAAGTTTGACAAAACAAATATTAATAACAATATAAGAGCAAGAGAGGTTAGAGTTATTGATCCTGACGGCAATCAGGTAGGTATTATACCAACCTATAAAGCTCTTGCGACAGCCGGTGATTTTGGTCTTGATCTTGTGGAAATTTCTCCTAATGCCAACCCACCTGTATGCAAAATAATGGATTATGGCCGCTATAAATATGAGCAGACCAAAAAAAAACAGGAAGCAAAAAAGAAACAAAGCACATTCCAGGTTAAAGAGATAAAAATACGTCCCAAGACCGGAAAAAATGACCTGCAAATTAAGATTGGCCATATTAAAAAGTTTATAGGGAAAAAGGATAAAGTTAAAGTTACGGTTATGTTCAGGGGACGAGAAATATCGCTTTCAGATTTTGGCAGGAATTTGCTGGAAAAAATTGCTGAAGAAACTGATAATATTGCAGTAGTAGAGCAATATCCTAAATTTGAGGGCCGCACCATGATGATGATTCTGTCACCAAAATAATTGCGGTAATAAATTTTAGAGCCTGTTTGAAAAATAGGGAATTGAAGCGAAAAAGTGAGAAAATGAGGTCAAATTTGAGGTTAATAGCCGGCCTATTGGCTGAAAATTTGGGAAGATTTGAACCATTTTCACGCTTTTGCAGCTAATTCATCAGTTTTCAAACAGGCTCTTAATACTGGGCTATCTACTTAAGGACTCACCCAAAAATAAATTTACATTTTGATGCGCCGATCCATCCCGCATGACTGCGTTGCTCGTCGGTTAAATAGCTCGTTCAGCAATATGGCTTATCAAAAGAAGGCAGTATACTCATGACTAAAAACAATAATGATCATGATAATGACATTATTGTGCATATTGAAATGCCAAAAAGTGGGTTCTAGAGAAAAATGATTCGTTTGACTAATGTAGTGAAAACTTTTGATGCGGGTAGCACCTTTGCGGTGGATAATGTTTCTTTGGAGGTCATACAGGGAGAAACAATGGTGCTTCTCGGCACTTCAGGGTGCGGTAAAACAACGACTTTGAAGATGATCAATCGCCTTATTCCAATGACAAGCGGTACCATTGAAGTGGGGGGGCGCAATGTGATAGAGCAGCGTCCCGAAGAGCTTCGTCGGTCAATCGGGTATGTATTTCAGGGGATTGGGCTTTTCCCTCATATGACAATAGACGAGAATGTTTCCATTGTTCTGAGGCTTTTAGGATACTCTTTGACTGATAGGGAAAAGCGTGCCAGGGAGTTGCTGGAACTTGTTTCCCTTGATCCCGTGCTCTTTTCTGATAAGTATCCGGAAGAGTTGTCAGGCGGTCAGCAGCAGAGAGTCGGCGTTGCCAGAGCCTTGGCTGCAGAACCGGAATATCTCCTCATGGATGAGCCCTTCGGCGCTTTGGATGCTTTGACCCGAGATGCCTTGCAGCAGCAGTTTCTGAAACTTAAAAAAGAATTCAGAAAGACCATCATTTTTATCACCCATGATATTATTGAGGCTCTGATCCTTGCTGACCGGATTGCTGTTATGCATGAAGGGCGTATTGAACAGATAGGGACAAAGAACGAAATTTTGCAAAAACCCGCAAGCGGATTTGTCAGGAATCTTTTTGCAAAACCTGCGGAGCAGTTGAAAGATTTCTGGCCTGATTTGAAAGAATAACGGTAACGTAGATAAAGATGATTGCTTTTGTAATTCAAAAGGGACCGGAATTGTTGATCAAGTTCAGGGAGCATCTCCTGCTTACCGGAATCTCTACCTCTTTTGCAATAGTTGCTGGCGTCCCGCTCGGGATACTTATAGCGCGTCACAAAATTGCCAGGGGGAGCGTGCTTGGTGTTGCCGGTATTGTCCAGACAATTCCCAGCCTTGCTATGCTGGCATTTCTGCTTCCTTTGCTGGGTATCGGCATTAAACCTGCAATCGTTGCTCTGACTCTCTATGCACTCTTGCCGATTATAAGGAATACGTACACCGGATTGACGAATATTTCCGGAGAAATAATCGAGGCTGCAACCGGCTTGGGGTTTACAAAAAAGCAGCAACTGTGGCTTGTTGAACTTCCTCTTGCTCTGCCTATTATTTTTGCAGGAATTCGGACAGCCGCGGTTATCGGGGTGGGGATTGCCACTCTCTCATCATTTATTGGTGCGGGAGGTCTGGGAGACTTTATCAATCGAGGGCTTGCCATGAATAATACGAACCTTATCCTTCTTGGTGCGGGTGCGGCAGCCGTGCTGGCTCTGACGATTGACTTTTTTCTTGGAAGAGTGGAAAGTCTTATATGGAAACGAAAATAAAACCTGACATGCGGTGGTGATCAAAAGGATTTTAAGGGAATACATTATGCGAAACTTAAAGTGCCATACGCCCCTTATCGGAATGCTGATCCTGTCATTTTTTTCCCTTTTTTTTCTTAGCTGTACAAAGGATACAGACCGCTCGACGATACGAATCGGCTCAAAAAACTTCAGTGAACAGTTCATTCTCTCTGAAATAATGGCACAGCTCATTGAAAATCGGACCACGCTCAAGGTGGAACGAATCTTCAATCTCGGCGGCACAATGATCTGTCATAATGCTCTGATGAATGGAGAGATTGATTTGTATCCCGAATATACCGGTACGGGATTGACAGCTATTTTACAGCAGGATGTTATTGTCGATCCTGATGAAGCCTATAAAATAGTGAGCCGTAAATATCGTGATGCGTATCAATTGAAGTGGCTCCAACCCTTTGGGTTCAACAACACCTATGCCTTGACCGTTCGCGGGAGCGATGCCCGTAAAAAAGGCTGGACTGCGATAAGTGATTTTGTCTCTGCCGGGTCAGAGCTTAAAGCCGGTTTTACTGCGGAATTCATAGAAAGATCTGATGGCTATCCCGGATTGAAAAAGAAATATGATCTCTCGTTTCAATCGGTAAAGGACATGGATCCCGGATTGATGTACAGGGCGATTGCGGAAAAGGAGGTTGATGTTATCAGTGCCTTTGCAACTGACGGCAGGATAAGAGCCTATGATCTATTTCCACTGGAAGATGACAGCCTTTTTTTTCCACCCTACTATGCAGCACCAGTTGTTCGTCTTGATATAGTAAAAAAATATCCGGACGTGGAAAAAGTACTGCTCCAGATTGCCGGCATAATTGATAACAGCACCATGCAGCAACTTAATTATGCAGTTGATGAAAAAAAACAATCCCCTGAGGAAGTAGCAAGAAAGTACCTCCGGGAAACAGGTCTGATTTCAGGAAAGTAGCCTCCCAACAGCAGTGTGAACAGAGTTGGCGTTGCGCATTATGAAAGGCGTTTAAAAACCGAAGGGGCGAAGGGGGTCGGACCACGCTAACCAACTAATATAATAGCAGAATACTGAATTGTATGTTCTGTAAGTAGTTGATATTACAAAGCCGCATAGTCAATTTGAGGGCTAAAATGGGCAACATTCAAATCAATCGGCGGAATGGCCGAACAACGGGATGAACTCGGATTTTAAAATGCTGGCGCATTTTAAAAACCGGTTATCCCAAACGTTATTCGCCCTCCTCGCGCCTTGTCATGCGAGCGCCTCGACACCTCAAAATGTAAATTTATTTTTGGGCGAATCCTAATTTAACGTGGTTCACTGTAATATATTGATTTAATAAAGCTTTGCAGGTATTTTTGCGAAAACGGTATAAAATGTCAGAAATCCAATATATTCAATCGGATAGTTCGTATTAAGTTGAGTTAGGAACGGGGACGAAATAACCGTTTACGGTTTAAAAAAAACAGAAGGTAGAGGAGAATTATGGGGTCCTCTTTTGAAGATTTAGAAGTTTGAAAAAACTGTGAACTGAAAACCGTTGTATTTTATGAAATTTTCAAAAAATGGCGTGAGCCTCTATCTGTGGTCGCTCACGCCATCTATGTTTTGAATAGTGCCTGAACGAAAACCGCTAATTTTTTCAATTTTTGCCTCAGGCTTAAATTTTAATCCTCAAAATACTCAATGTATTCCTGCGGTTAAAATTTTTGCCTTACTTGAACTTGAAAAATTTTATAGTTTTCGTTTGGACACTATACCTCGCAAGATTGTAAATTGCGTTTTTTTAGGTGAGCAATGAACATCAAGAGCAAGGCGCGAAGGTGCCCAATAGCAAGCCATTTCAAGCCTGAACAACACAGCTATTGATGTTCATGGCCAGCGAAAAATCGCAAGTTATGGACTTTCGAGGTATAAATTGGGAGAAAAAAACAATGCCAAAAATTAAAACAAATAGAGCTGCGGCAAAGCGTTTCAAAAAAACAGGTACAGGCAAATTCGTATTTTCTAAATCAAACGCAAGTCACATTTTAACCAAAAAGACATCCAAGCGTAAAAGGTGTTTAAGGAAGAGCCAGCTTATTTCCAAACCAGATAGAAAAGAAATAAAACTGCTTCTGCCCAATGGTTAATCAATGGTAGCGTTTATATAGACTTTCAGATAATTAATTTCACAAGGCCAGAAGGAGGAAGGCGTATTAGTTATGCGTCGACGACTGATAACACAGTGAAATTATTTATATGAAAGTCTATAAGTGATTTTATTATAAGGAGTAACACTATGCGAGTAAAAAGAGGTTTTAAAGCAAATAGACGTAGAAAGAAAATTTTAAAATTAGCTAAGGGCTACCGTGGAGGTCGCAGCAAGCTATTCCGTACAGCTTTAAATGCTGTTGATAAGGCATTAATGTATGCTTATCGTGATCGAAGGACGCGAAAACGTGATTTCAGAAGGCTTTGGATTGCAAGGATAAATGCAGCGGCTCGCATAAATAACTTATCATATAGTAAATTTATTCACGGATTAAAGCTCGCCAATATTGAGATTGACCGAAAAGTCCTTGCAGAATTAGCTGTGTCTGATCCCTTTGGATTTACCAAGATAGCCGAACTTGCTACACAGCAAATATAGCGAAAGTCGATGATACCCCATCTCCGTTGTCAAGAGTTCGCAGTAGCCATACAACGGCTTCACCCTTGACGCCTTGGATCTGGAGCATCCTATGCTTTCGCTTCATTAGGACAATACTTAATTTTTCGATACCTTTACAAAATAACAGGTTAAGATTAGAGCAGAAAAAGTGACAAAAACTATAGAACAAATTTATGAAGAAGCCTTTAAGGAAATAAAATCCGCAACAAATAGTGAAAGTATCAAAGCTCTTTCAATTCGGTATCTTGGCCGAAAGGGTATAATAACTCATTTTTTAAGAAACATTTCAAACTTTCCTCCGGAAAAAAGGCCAGAGATGGGGAAAAGGGCTAATGAAGTAAAAAAGAGCTTAGACAAGGCTTTTAAACACGCGTTAAAACGTCTTGAAACAAAATTTTTACAAAAAGATTATAGAATTGATGTTTCCTTGCCTGGAAGGACAATCCAGCAGGGTTCTTTACATCCAATAACGCAAATTACATGGCAGATATGTGAAATTTTAGAAAAAATCGGGTTTGATATAGCCGAAGGGCCGGAAGTCGAAACAGATCACTACAATTTTGAAGCCCTTAATATTCCCAGAAATCATCCTGCAAGGGACATGCAGGATACTTTTTATGTTTCGGATAATATAGTTCTTAGAACTCATACATCATCCATCCAGGTCAGAATAATGGAAAAACTTACTCCGCCGGTAAGGATTATTGCACCCGGCAAAGTCTACCGCTGTGATTCCGACCTGACTCACACACCCATGTTCCATCAAGTAGAGGGTTTAATGGTTGATGAAGGAATTTCCTTCGGTGATCTAAAAGGCATACTTACCACTTTTATACACCATATTTTTGATGAAAAGACAACTCTCAGATTCCGCCCAAGCTTTTTTCCTTTCACCGAACCAAGCGCTGAAGTAGACATACTTTGCGTAATGTGCAGGGGCAAGGGGTGCAGAGTATGTTCACACACAGGATGGCTTGAAATTATAGGCGCAGGCATGGTCCATCCGGCTATTTTTGAAAATGTTGGATATGATACAACACGTTATACAGGACTTGCCTTTGGCATGGGAGTAGAACGTATTGCCATGTTGAAATATGGAATTGATGACATTCGAAAATTCTTTGAAAATGACTTGAGATTTTTAAGGCAGTTTTAATATGAAAATTAGTTTAAGCTGGCTAAATGATTATATCCCGATAGATAAGGAATCATATAGTAGTATTGCCGATTCACTCACTATGGTGGGGCTTGAGGTTGATTCGGTTACAAACAGGTATGATTACTTAAACAGCGTTGTTGTTGGACGCATTCTTAATATCAAAGCCCACCCAAACGCTGAAAAACTCAAGATATGTGATGTTGATATTGGAAGCCATATTATCCAGGTTGTATGCGGAGCACCAAATATATATAAAGATATGGTCGCTCCAGTAGCTTTACAAGGCACCCGCTTCCCGGAAGGTTATGTACTTGAAAAAGGAAGAATCCGAAACGAGCTATCAGAAGGAATGCTTTGCAGCGAAGCAGAACTAGGTCTTGGCTCAGACCGCAGTGGCGTCTTGATTCTTGATCAAAAACAATTGACAGGGAATAAGTTAGCAAAAGCTCTTGAACTTTCAGACATGGTCATTGAAATTGACCTTACCCCTAACAGGCCGGATTGTTTAAGCATAATCGGAATAGCTCGTGAAATAGCTGCCCTTCAGCAAATCACAATAAAATATCCCGAAACATCACTTTCAAATTCCGGCGATAAAATTTCTGACTTTACATCTATTACAATTAAGGCACCGGATCTTTGTCCAAGATATTCGGCAAGGCTTGTTTTTGATATTAACATTGCTCCTTCTCCTTTTTGGCTGCAAGATCGTCTAATGTCAGTCGGCTTAAGGCCTATAAACAATATAGTCGATATCACCAA
>JABZFQ010000356.1 GCA_014237365.1 Desulfobacteraceae bacterium
TTCAGACAGCATTTATGGCTTATTTTCGCTTTTTGAAGTATCTTTTTACATAAGTTAACTGGCAATTCGGATGCTAATGAGAATATCTGCTTAAAAATGCCTTGCGTCGGGAATTGCTGTGTCTGGAGTATCCTTCTTTGGTTGTATTGCCAGCAGAATTCTTTTCCCAAACTACAGTTGAATCTTTGTGGCGGATTACAACTTGCTTTGGATGGTTTTCTCTTTTTGACATAATATACCTCCTTTCTCGTCTTATCGGTTTCATTTCTTGCAGCGAACGTCTGGGCTAACCTGCCCAAAAAGCAACGATGACGTGGCTTGCGGCACGTTTTACCAAAAACATGGGCGAAAGGAAAAGTCGCCATGCTTTTTGGGTCAGAGTTCAGCCCATTGTTAGACTTTTACTATGTTGATTTGGTTTTTCATTTTAAATCTTCTTCATTTACCGTAACCTTTATGGGTTTTGCTATCAATTGGTCCAGATTCTTGCCAAAAATATCATCCATACCTTTAAACGTAAAAGACTCTAAAGGCTCAGTATTTGGAGAGTCCCAAATAAAGTGACTCCTTTCAAAGGAACGATAAATGTCATCCTTATTTATCTCATTTGAAATTACTAGACTAAAAGAACCAAGAGCTTGATCTTGGTATGGATAAGGATTGATTAACATCATTTTGCTAGTTTTTACACCAAAACAAGTAGGAGTTCCTTTAACAAATTGTATATGTTTAGGTCCCGCACCAAGTTTTTTAAGCTGTAGCACAGTATCATATATTTCTTGAGCTATAGAAAATTCTTCTTTGCGACTAAGAGCCTATTTCAGTAGGCGACTAAGCGCGACCCAAAAGGCCTGTTGGAAGGGCACGAACCTTGTGTACATGGCCTACTGAAATAGGCTCTAAATAGCTTTTCAAGATCTTGGCGTAAATAGGCAAAGGCTGGATGAGTCATAAGAAATTTAATCCTTAATTTAGATTCCCCACTATTGATCATTTTGAATTTTTTTTTGATTATCTCTTGAAATCTTTTATCACCAACTTCTTCATCTATAAGCCCACGCAATGATGTCCCGACTAAGAATATTTCATTATGCTCACTTTCCATATGGTCAAGAAGTGTAGCAAAAGCCATTCTTCTTTGTTTATAGGCTGCTATTATGCCTAAACGGTGCATCTGTGAAAGGATATACGTATTGTCTATGAGCTCCTGAGTGTGATTTTTCATTTGTTTAATAATTGGATCAAGATGGTTTACAACTTCCCCACTAAAAGCTATTTTAGCCCCTTCTCGTATCTCATCAAAAAGAAACCATTCATAAATAGCACCAAGAAAAGCAACCGGACCGAGAGCAAGGCCTAAATTGAGATATATCCCTGATAGTCTATGAGTTGCTGGAAAAATTGCCCAACCAGTAAGAAACAAACCAGTTGATGCTAAAGCTAATAAAAAGTATAGTAATAGATGTTTTCCATGTTTTTTAAGACGCGATGTTTCCTTAGCTATAACAGTTTCGCTCCTATACATTTTCTTCTCCTTGAATAAATATTAAGAGGAATGTGGTATGATAGAGTCTAACATTTAGTTAACCTGCAACGGGTCAAAAGAAAAAACTCTCTTAACCTTCACAGAACTTGATTTATCCTCTGAATGTCTTAACTGATTCTGATACTAGTTGTCAGATTCAACTACT
>JABZFQ010000086.1 GCA_014237365.1 Desulfobacteraceae bacterium
GGGTCGAATTTGTTTGATCTCAGATCACAAAAGTTGATGGAATAGCTTACCTATTTCAATATTTTTGGGATTTGAGATCGAACAAAGGCGGCCTGAAGCTGTGATGCATAGTTGTGGAAATTGTTTCGTCCACGTTCCTAACTACTTTATTTTTACTGTACTTCCAACCTTTATGTTTTTGCCTGAAATAGGAGTTGCCTCTGCTCTATCAGGATAAAGCGCGGTTATCTTAATCTCTTCAATTTTAAGCCCTGGAATGAAAAATTTCTGGCCGTCTT
The DNA here is from genome assembly GCA_014237365.1 of Desulfobacteraceae bacterium. GTDB lineage: Bacteria > Desulfobacterota > Desulfobacteria > Desulfobacterales > ETH-SRB1 > B13-G4. The sequence continues at coordinate 279 of JABZFQ010000086.1, forward strand.
TTCCTTCAAATATGCTTTCGCTATCATATACTTCAAGTTTGTCTCCAAGGATAAGACCCGATCTTTTTCCTGAAGATATTATTATTTTGTCATCAAAGCTTGAAATTACATATCCTTTCCAAGGCTGAATATTGACAGCGTCGCAGATCTTTTTGCCTATGGGAATAGACGCATTTAACAGAGAGTCAGTTAAAGCGGGTATTGCATTTGTATCGCCGATTCCGAGATTATTAAGGTCTAATTCATCGACCTTGATTTCATGAACAAAGCTGTCATCAAAAATTTTTGCTCCGGTTTCAGTGTCATAGACTCCTACAACAATTTGAAATCGAATAAAATTATAGGTATTTTTGAACCATAGAATGCCCCTGTTTTCTTTATTTCCGCTTATATCTATAAGACTTCCTGTGACAATTGCATTTAAACCAAATTTTCTGCCTGTTTTTGCAAGAACAAGGTTATCAATTCGTCCTGAAGCGAGTCTCGGGGGCACAACCATTTGATCAGGATATCCTGTATCTCCCGGTTTTATAATAAGGATGTTCGGGCATGTTTCTTTTATCTTTTCGGCAAGTTTAATATGAAAGATTTTTTCGAAGTTATTAACGGCACAAAAAGTACGATTTTCGAAAAAAGTTATTCCAACTTTTTTCTTTAAATTACCTGCTGGGGCTTTTATATCGCAAGCTATTCTTTTTATAGCCGGTAAAAATGAGCATCCTGCAATCAGCGACGCGAAAGAAAATAAAAAGCAGACGGCAATAACGATAAGTATTTGAGTTTTTAAATAATAAAATTTCATTTTTTCTCATTATATTCAACGGCGACTTTAGTGGTGATGCCGCCTCTAGCTGTAAAATTCCCTGCAACTTCCATCCATTCAGGCTCAAGTACTTCTACCAGGTCATTTAATATGTTGTTGACCACATGTTCATAGAAAATACCGACATTTCTGTACTGTAACATATAAAATTTCAGAGACTTTAATTCAACAATCTTATTATTGGGTATGTATCTAATTGTTATACATCCGAAATCAGGCAGCCCTGTCATCGGGCACACGGATGTAAACTCGGGTTGCTGAATTGTGATATCAATGTTTCTTACTTTGTTATATTTGTAATCAATGCTTTTGAGCGCATTGATTTTAACTTTGTTCGATGTTTTTATGTTGTAATTGACCCTTTTTTCAGGCTGGTTGGACATGAGGGTATCCTTCATTTGCATTGATAAGAATTAAGGGTGTAACCCTTTAGAATACTAAGGAACGTGGACGAATTAACTTCCCCAACTATGCATCACAGCTTCAGGCCGCCTTTGTTCGATCTCAAACCCCAAAAATATTGAAATAGCTCGCTATTCCATCAACTTTTGTGATCTGAGATCAAACAAATTCGA
>JABZFQ010000159.1 GCA_014237365.1 Desulfobacteraceae bacterium
AGATCACAAAAGTTGAAGGAATAGCGAGCTATTTCAATATTTTTGTGATTTGAGACCGGACAAAGGCGGCCTGAAGCTGTGATGCATAGTTGGGGAAGTTATTTCGTCCCCGTTCCTAATCATCTTGACTCCTGATAAGCGTATAAAACATCTCAATATTTTTTGATTTGAGGCAAGGCCTCTTGTCAACTATAACTTTCCATGAAGTATGCCCTTCTAACTGAAATAGTACTTCTGTAATTTTTGCAATTATACTAGCCTGATCAGTTCCTGCCAAGTTGATAATTTCAGTTTCATGAAAAGTTACAACGTCGTCTTTGTGCATTCCTTTTTCAAGGCCGTATAAAACTGATCCTTCGCCGATATCAACCAATGCACGGTTAAGAGCCGCAGATAATTTTGGCGCAATAGGTGATAAATCCCTGTAAATCTGTTTTGCCAGCTCATAATTTGTCATTATATAGTCCTTTTTGCGGTGCTGTTGATTTGGCTCAAAAATATGATAAATTAACGGGAAATAAATTAGACAAAAGGGGTTATAAGAAATAGACTCATAACCCCTTATTTTTTTGGCTGAGGGACAAGGATTCGAACCTTGATTAACGGGGCCAGAACCCGTCGTCCTGCCCTTAGACGATCCCTCATTAAAACTTTTATTTTGTAATAAGGGTTCGATGAAAAATAACTTGACATTTTTGCATCCCAACTTCACCATATCTTCAATTGATCTTTATCCACAAAAGTCCTCGAAATAGCTCGCTATTCCTGCGGTTTTGCGAATAAAGATCAATTAAATCTACGGCAAATTTGGGCGCAAATTCTATCAAATTATTTTTTACCGAACCCTAAATACAGACTTTCAGATAATTCATTTCACAAGGCTGGAAGGAAAAATCTGAGTAAGTCGTGCCAAGTTGTACGTCGTCGAAAATTTTGTGGCAGTAATTTTCATTCAGACACAGAATATAATAAAATTAACAATTGCGTCAAGTTAATTCAGCACTTTTTTCAATACAAATAAGTTTTTTCAGCCTTAAATATAACTGTATAGGTTGGCTTATGATTTACTTCCAATAAATAAACTAGTAAAACAGGCAATAAGGAACGAGGACGAATTAACTTCCACAATTAGGCGCACAGATTTGGGTCAGATTTGTTCGATCTCAGATCACAAAAGTTGATGGAATAGCTTACCTATTTCAATATTTTTGTGATTTGAGATCGGCTAAAGGTGGCCTGAATCTGTAATGCCTACTTGGGGAAGTTAATTCGTCCTCGTTCCTAAGGATTCGCCCAAAAATAAATTTACATTTTGAGGTGTCGAGGCGCTCGCATGACAAGGCGCGAGGAGGGCGCATAGCGAGGCTATTTAACCGACGAGCAACGCAGTCATGCGGGATGGATCGGCGCATCAAAATGTAAATTTATTTTTGGGCGAATCCTTAGGTTAAACAAAATAAAGTTCTTGACAATCTTTTTTAATTAAATTACTAGTGTCGCAACCTTCTTGTTGAGTAGTGAATTGCATTATATATCATATAAATACAAACAGTTAGGAGATTACTCATGCCTGTACCAAAACGTAAAAAATCTAAGTCAAAGCGAGGCCAAAGACGCTCTCATATTAAAGCAGCAGCTCCCAATTTGACCCCTTGCCCCCAGTGCGGTGGAACTAAACTTGCACATCATGTTTGTCCTTCCTGCGGTACGTATAAGGGGCGTACTGTTATTGAAATAGAAAAGGATTAAAACATGACAATGACATCATCAACATCCGGACGCAATCTCAAAGGTCTTGATCTTGAGTCAAGGCAGATGATAATTGATACCGTAAGACAGCTTAGGAAGCGCTTTCTTACAAAGGAAAAAATTCTTGAATTTGATAAAAATGAAATTTTTCCTGAAGATATGATCCGTGAATTGCTTGGAGAGGATATCAGTCTGCAACTCCTGTTTATACCTGAAGAATACGGAGGTATAGGAGGAGGGGCACGTGACTGCTGTGAGGTAATTCGTGAAATATCAAATATATGTTTAGGAATTGCAACGGGTTTTTTTGCTATTCAGCTCGGCTCAGATCCTATACTGGTTGGAGCTACTGAGGAGCAGAAGCATAAATGGCTTGGATCTATTGCTGAAGGGAAAACTCTTGTAGCATATGCTGTTACTGAAGCGGGAGCCGGGAGCAACCTTGCTGCCTTAAAGACAAAGGCTGATCCTGTAACAAACGATGCAGGTGAGATCATTGGATACAATATAAATGGTACCAAACAGTTTATATCAACAGGTGGATACGCTGATTTCGTCACAGTTCTTGCCAATACCCCGGATGGACCATCATTTTTTATTGTTGAGAAAGGCACAAAAGGTTTTGTTCAGGGTAAGGCTGAAGAAAAACACGGGATACGTGCATCAAATACATCACCTCTTTCATTTACCGATGTATTTGTACCAATTGAAAATCTTATTGGTGGTGTGCCCGGACAAGGGATGAGGCAGGCTAACAAGGTTTTTGGATATACAAGACTTATGGTGGCAGCCATGGGCCTGGGCGCCGGTGAAGCAGCTCTCAATATAATTATCCCATATGCTAAGGAGAGAATTCAGTTCGGCTCTCCTCTTTCTGAAAAACAGGGTTATACACACAAGCTGGTTGTTCCGAATGCTGTAAGACTTGAAGCTGCAACAGCCTATATGGAAGAAGTTGCTAGGAGATTGGATTCAGGGGAAGATGACTTGCAGGTTGAAGGATCAATTGCCAAGTTTTTTGCCACTGAAGCCGCCAATAAAGCAGCCGATGATGCAATTCAGGCTCTTGGTGGTTATGGATACATACACGAATTTGAGGTAGAAAAGATAAAAAGAGATGTCAAAATTACTTGCATTTATGAAGGAACCAGCGAGATTCAGCAGAATATAATCAGCACGTTCCGCTGGAAGATTACACGGAAGACAAAGGGTAAATATTACGGAGACATATCTTCGGAGATGGAAGAATTGAATAATACCCTGAATGATGCCGGATGCAAATTTTATGGGCTTGCTGCCAGAGTTCTTAATGATACCATAATGCTCGTACATGATAACAAGCTTACCAGAAAACAACATATTATGTTTGCCCTGTCCGATATGATGACACATGTGGAGGTTGGAGCAAGCATGGCGCGTAAGGCCAAAGCACTTGTTGAAGCAGAAGATCCTAAAGCCGAAAAAATAAAGGCAATGTCAAGGATTTTTGCAAATGAAGTAGCACAGGTCGTAACTCATAATATGTTGAAGATACTGATGGGTTCCGGTGTTTTTGATCAGAAAATCGTCTCTGATTTTATGGAAACCATTTCTTTTAATAAACTGCTTGGCAGCTATGAAAATGTCATTAAAGATATGGATATGGTTGCGGACATATTATTTGAGAGGTAATTATGCCTGAAAAACGTACAGTTGTTGTTACAGGTGCTTCAAGAGGTATTGGACGATCTATTTGCCTTTCTCTGGCAAGTCCGGATACTCAAATCTATTTTAACTATTTTTCTCCAGGTAATCCCGAGGCTGAAGAGGCTGCTGCTGCTGAAACGAAAAAATTAGTTGCCAACCTGGGAAGTTCGGCAGTTAGCATGAGTGTCGATGTCGCAGATGCAAAAGAGGTCGAAGCTTTTTTTGAGAAAATAGTTGATGAAACCGGTCGTGTAGATATTCTTGTTAACAATGCGGGTATTACCAAGGATGGGCTTTTGGTTCGCATGAAGGAGAACGACTGGAATATGGTGTTAAATATAAACTTAAAGGGTGCATTTACCTGCATGAGACTTGCCGCAAGAATCATGATGAAGCAGCGCTATGGACGTATAGTAAATATAGCGTCTGTTGTTGGTGTAACCGGTAACCCGGGACAGGCAAATTATTCTGCTTCAAAGGCGGGATTAATTGGGCTGACAAAAACAGCGGCAAAAGAACTTGCATCCAGAAATGTTACTGTAAATGCAGTTGCTCCTGGTTTTATAGAGACAGACATGACAGCAGTGCTTTCTGAAAAGGCGAGGACGGCTATGCTGGATCAGGTGCCGATGCGTCGAGGGGGACAACCCGAAGATGTTGCCGCTGCTGTTAAATTTCTGGCTTCAGATGATGCAGCATACATTACTGGTCAGGTAATCCATGTAAATGGTGGAATGTATATGTGAAAGGAGAAAACTTAATGTCAGTTGAGGATAAAGTAAAAAAGATTATTGCAGAAAAGTTAAGTGTAGATATGGATGAGGTTGTGCCCGACGCATCATTTGTGGATGATTTAGGGGCGGATTCGCTCGATCTTGTTGAACTTATAATGTCAATGGAAGAGGAATTCGATATAGATATTCCTGATGATGATGCCGAGAAAATTCTGAGTGTACAGGATGCTATTGAATATACTCGTCAACGTTCGTAAATAAGAAAAAAGGTGACAGTTAAGGAACGGGGGGGCGAAATAACTTCTACCAACTATGCATCATAGCTTCAGGCCACCTTTGCCCGATCTCAAATTCCAAAAGTATCAAAATAGATAGGCTATTGCATTAACTTTTGTGACTTGAGATCGAACAAATCTGACCCAAATCTATGCGCCTACTTGTGGGAGTTATTTCGTTCCCCAGTTCCTAAAGGGGGGTTTTTTGGATAGGCGGGTAGTTGTTACAGGCGTAGGACTAATAACGCCACTTGGTATAGGTGTTGAAAACACTTGGCCGGCACTTTGTGCCGGAAAATCAGGAATAGGTGAGATAACCAGGTTTGATACAACGGCTTTTGACACAAAAATTGCAGGAGAAGTAAAGGGTTTTAAGCCAGAGGATTATCTTACGAAAAAAGACGCAAAACGTACACAGTTGTTTATTGCTTATGCTGTCGCGGCTGCCCGTATGGCGCTCGAAGATTCGGGTTTGGTAATAGACAGCTCCAATGCGAACAGGACTGGAGTCCTGACTGGATGCGGTTTGGGAGGACTTTCTATAATTGAGGAAACTCAGAGAGTTCTTGAGACCAAGGGCCCAAAAAGGGTAACTCCGTTTTTTATTCCTATGATGATTGGGAACATGGCTCCTGGAATAGTTTCTATTTATTTGGGTGCCAAGGGGCCCAATGCTTCAGTTGCTACTGCATGTGCAGCAGGAACACATGCTGTCGGCGATTCGTTCGAAATCGTAAAAAGAGGTGCTGCTGATGTTATGATAACAGGAGGTGTTGAGGCTGTTGTTACACGAACCTGTATCGCTGGTTTTAATGCTATGAAAGCTTTGTCAACTCGTAATGATGAGCCTGAAAAAGCATCGCGTCCCTTTGACCGTGATCGTGATGGTTTTGTTGTGGGTGAAGGAAGCGGTATTCTTATTATTGAAACTCTCGAAGGGGCATTGGAAAGGGGGGCTCGTATTTATGCTGAAATTTGTGGATATGGTATGAGCGGAGATGGATATCACATGAGCGCGCCTTCTCCTGATGGAGAAGGCGCTGCAAGGTGTATGCAGGCCGCTCTTGATGATGCAGGAATTTCATATAAGGAGATAGATTACATTAATGCTCATGGCACATCAACTCAGCTTAATGATCTTTATGAGACAAGGGCAATCAAGCATGTATTTAAAGAAAAGGCTTATTCGGTAGCAATAAGTTCAACCAAATCTATGACCGGACACCTGTTAGGTGGTGCCGGCGGAATTGAGTCGGTTTTCACAACTCTTACAATCAATGAAGATATTATTCCTCCGACTATAAATTTTGATAACCCTTCCGAAGAGTGCGATCTTGATTATGTTCCTAACACCGCACGCAAGAAAAAAGTTGAGATTGCAATGTCCAATTCCTTTGGCTTTGGAGGGACAAATGCATCGCTTGTTCTTAGAAAATACCATAATTATTAGCAGTCCAAAATTTTGCATTCCCAATTAAATTTATTGCTTTATACTCAAGTTTCGTCCCCGTTCCTAAGGTATTAAAAAATGTATAAAAATAAAACGCCTGTCATTATAGGCAGTGATCATGCTGCTTATCATTTGAAGGAAAAGATCAAGGCTTATATCATTGAAAGCGGCATTGAGGTTGAAGATGTCGGCACTGATAGTGAGGATTCAGTAGATTATCCGGATTTTGGGATCAAGGTTGCCTCAGCGGTTTCAAAGGGAAAATTTGAGCGCGGGATACTTTTGTGTGGGACAGGGATAGGAATGTCAATGGTTGCCAACAAATTCCCGCATGTAAGAGCTGCTCTTTGCAGCGATCTTTTTTTAGCTATTATGAGCAGGCGTCACAACAATTCCAATATATTGGTTATAGGGGGGCGCGTTACAGGGGAATCTCTTGCTATGGCAATGATTGAAGCGTGGCTTGAAACACCATTTGAGGGCGGGCGACATCAACACAGAATAGAAAAGTTTGACCGGATATAAAAAAAGGAATACTAATTGGATTTAAGAGATATTTCAAATATAGATCCTGATATTGCCGATGCAATTGCAAAGGAGATTGACAGGCAAAGCAACACTTTGGAACTTATAGCCTCAGAAAATATTGCAAGCCGGGCAGTTATGGCAGTTCAGGGCAGTGCGCTAACGAATAAATATGCTGAAGGATATCCCGATAAGCGCTATTATGGAGGTTGTGAATACGTTGATGTTGCCGAGAGACTGGCCGTCAAAAGAGTTAAAAAACTTTTCAATGCGGCGTATGCCAATGTACAGCCTCATTCAGGTTCTCAGGCCAATATGGCGGTATATTTTGCACTTTTAAATCCTGGCGATACCGTTCTTGGCATGGCTCTTTCTCATGGTGGGCACCTTACTCACGGAAGTCCTGTAAGTTTTTCAGGCAAACTTTATAATTTTGTTCACTATGGAATAAAAGAAGATACAGAAAGAATCGACTATGAAGAAGTAGCTTTACTGGCGGAAAAACATAGACCAAAGATGATTATTGCCGGTGCAAGCGCCTATCCGCGTATAATAGATTTTGAAAAATTTGCTGAATTTGCTGAATCAGTTGGTGCTTATCTCGTTGTAGATATGGCTCATATAGCCGGATTGGTAGCAGCGGGAGTTCATCCCTCTCCTATTCCATTTGCTGATGTTGTAACTTCCACAACCCACAAAACCCTCAGAGGGCCCAGGGGCGGGTTAATATTAGCCAAAACAGACTTCGGTACTAAGTTGAACAGACAGGTTTTCCCTGGGATACAGGGGGGACCATTGATGCATGTCATTGCGGCCAAAGCGGTTGCCTTTAAGGAAGCCCTTAGCGAATCTTTCAAAACATATCAGATTAATGTAGTAAAAAATGCAAATGCTCTTGCAGAAAATTTGATGCAAAGCAGTGTAAAGCTTATATCTGACGGCACGGATAACCACATGATGCTTGCTGATTTGAGAAATCTCAACATCACTGGAAAAGATGCTGAAGAAGTATTGGGCCGAGCTGGCATTACGGTCAACAAAAATTCTATACCTTTTGAAAAGTTAGGTCCTTTTGTAACAAGTGGTATAAGAATAGGTACACCTGCTATAACTACAAGAGGTATGAAAGAACCTGAGATGGAAATTATTGCTGAAATCATTATTGATGTGCTCAAAAATCATAATAATGACAAGGTAATTAGTACTGCCAGGCAAAAGGCCGGCGAGCTTTGTAATAATTTTCCGATTAATTAACGGGCTGCGGTAAAATGTCAGATAATGGTATGCGACCTTCATGGGAAACCTATTTTATGGATATTGCCCATCTTGTTGCAAAACGTTCAACATGTCTCAGACGAGCGGTTGGTGCTTTGCTCGTTAAGGATAAAAGAATACTATCTACCGGATATAACGGAGCCCCCTCCGGACTTAAGCACTGTCTTGATATTGGTTGTATTCGTGAAAAATTGAATATAGCATCTGGTGAGAGGCATGAACTGTGTCGCGGCATCCATGCAGAACAGAATGCTATTATTCAGGCTGCATTACATGGCGTTTCCATAAAAGATGCAACGCTTTTCTGTACTAATCAGCCATGTTTAATATGTGCTAAAATGATAATAAATGCCGGCATAACTAAAGTTTGTTATCATTCGGGATATACGGATGCTATGTCAACAGAGATGTTTAAAGAAGCAAATGTTGAACTAATAAAATATGAAAATCATTAAATACAGAGGAAATTCATGAAGTGTCCATTTTGTGGAGAAACTAACAATAAGGTTATAGATTCCAGATTAAGCAGGGACGGCAATGTAATACGAAGACGCAGAGAGTGTATTGAATGCAACAGACGTTTTACTACCTACGAACATATTGAAGAAATTCCTGTTATGATTATCAAGAAGGATGGACGCCGGGAGATTTTCAACAGAGCAAAGGTAGGTGCGGGCATGAAGAGAGCCTGCGAAAAACGCAGCATCAGCATTAATGTCATTGAGGAGTTTATAGAAGATTTGGAGCGAGATCTCAGAGAAACCGGTGAAAAAGAAATCTCCTCATCAACTATAGGCGAAAGGGTTATGGCAAAGCTGCATGAGATAGATGATGTCGCATATGTCAGGTTTGCATCGGTTTACAGAGAATTCAAAGATGTAAATGATTTTGTTTATGAGCTGAAGAACCTTCTAAGCAAACAGTAATGCAGGGCTCGTAAATCTTTGGTTCAAAGGTTCAGAGGTTCAGAGGTTCAAGGTTTATGGTTCATGGAATGCTGTCATTTTATGTATTCCTTAAAACATCAATACATAAGAGGGCAAACTCTAAGTAACTTTGGCTTATCAATTAGCACGCCGAAGGCGTACCACCAATTTTCAGTTTTCAATAGTCAATTTTCAATCTTAACCTTAACCCATTAAAATTATAGTACAATGATTCATTTGGGAAACTTTTGTTATTATGGACGATAAGTATTTCATGAAAATGGCGCTTGAGCTTGCCGAGAATGGGTTGGGCTTTACATCACCAAACCCCATGGTTGGAGCGGTTATTGTTAAAGATGGCAAAGTTGCTGGTAAGGGATACCATAAAGCTGTTGGCAAAGCTCATGCAGAAATCAATGCCATTAATGATGCAAAGAGTTTAGCATCAGGCTCGACACTTTATGTTACACTTGAGCCATGCAATCACACTGGCCGTACTCTACCATGCACTTTAAAAATTGCAGAGGCCGGCATAAAGAGAGTAGTCGTTGCAATGAAAGACCCAAATCCCAATGTTAAGGGAGGCGGTATAGATTATTTAAAAAACAAAGGCATAGATGTTACTCTTGGAATTTGTGAGGATGAAGCAAAAAAACTAAATGAGGCTTTTATAAAATTTGTCGAAACCGGTTCTCCGTTTGTAATTTTAAAATGTGCGGCTACTTTAGATGGACGTATTGCAACTAGAACAGGCGATGCCAGATGGGTTTCAGGTGAAGAATCAAGAAGATTTGTCCATAAGCTTCGTCATGCTGCAGATGCAATTATGGTCGGTGTTAATACCGTTAAAATTGACGATCCCAGCTTGACCACCCGTTTGGACGATATAAATGGTTTGGACCCTGCCAGAATAATACTTGATACCAATCTTTCTATATCTGAGGAGGCCAGGGTATTGCAGCTTGATTCTGATTCTGATACAATTATAATAACTTGTAGTTCTGTTTCAGAAGATAAAAAAAATAGAATAAAAAAAAAAGGTGCTAAAATTATTGAAGCTCCGGTGAAAGACGGCATTATAGACCTTGCTTTACTTATGGTACATCTTGGGGCTTTGGAGATAACGAGTCTGCTGATTGAAGGTGGAGGCAGGGTTAATGCATCTGCGCTTTCAGCAGGAATAGTTGATAAAGTGATATTTTTTTATGCTCCAAAAATTCTTGGAGGAGATGATGGTATCTCCATGTGCATGGGGCCCGGATCTGATTTAATGAAAAATTGCATTCCAGTCAAAAATATAGATGTTCACCGTTTTGGTGATGATATTATGATCGAAGGATATGTTAAATAACGGTTTACGGTTGTCGGTTTACGGTTCACGGTTTACGGTGGCTACCAACTTAAAGCGGGACACTTTTCGCCATTTTGGTTCTATGGCAATTCCACAATCAAGCAAAATTTAAGGAGTTGCTAACTGATTGAATTTACAGGCTGTCCCGCCTTACGTTGGTAGCCTTTACGGTTGATCGAAACATAAAACTGTTAACCGTAAACCGACAACCGTGAACCGTAACATAGGATAGTGGTCGAAGTTAGAGCCATGCCCAACTACCGGATAACTATATGTTTACAGGAATAATAGAAGGACTTGGCACTATTACAAAGATTCGTCCTTCAGGACAGGGTAAGCGTTTTACCATTGAAGCTGATTACTTTCTTGACCAAACTAAAACAGGTGACAGCATTGCAGTTAGCGGTGCCTGCCTGACGGCTGTTGTGATTGAGGAAAAAAGTTTTGAGGTTGATGTGTCACCTGAAACCCTTTCCAAAACAACATTTGGCAGAGCAAAGATTGGAGATCGGGTTAATCTTGAGCGCGCGCTTCGTTTTTCCGATCGTATAGACGGCCACCTTGTTTCAGGACATATAGATGGAACGGGCTCGGTAAAAAATATAAATACATCAGGGAATGCTGTAATATTTACGTTTGAGGTGCCTGAATCCTTATCTCATTACATGATCAGAAAGGGATCAGTTGCAGTAGATGGTATCAGTCTTACCATAAATAATTGTGATAAGATGAGTTTTGAGGTGAGCATAATTCCTCATACTGTAAAGCTGACTAACATAGGCATTAAAAAGATCGGAGATCATGTTAACATTGAAACAGATATGATAGGAAAATATGTTAAGCGATTTGTAAAAGAAAACAATAATGATGATGATAAAAAAGAGGGTAAATCCTCTGTTGATATGCAATTTTTGGCAAAATCCGGTTTTCTTTAACCGTTTACGGTTCACGGTTGTCTGTTTACAGTTAACAGCAAAAGTTTCCCCAATGAATTATTATACAATAATCTTAATTGTTTAGATTGAAAAGTGAATGTTGGTGGTAAGCCTTCGGCGTGCTAATTGATAAGGAACGTGGACGAATTAACTTCCACAAGTAGGCGCACAGATTTGGGTCAGATTTGTTCGATTTCAGATCACAAAAGTTGATGGAATAGCAAGCTATTTCAATATTTTTGTGATTT
>JABZFQ010000139.1 GCA_014237365.1 Desulfobacteraceae bacterium
ATTCAATTAGTGCAAGCACATAAGCGAATAACTTTGAGGAACCCGGTGCGGTAATTCCGCACGCCGGGGGATGTGAGGGGGCAGTCAGGTAACTGGCTGCCCTACCTCGATGTAGCCTCAATACATCTCTGACTCTTTTCTTTTAGAAAGCATTTTGCTTGTAGAATATGATGTTGATACTCGTAATTTTCAGGATCAAACTTTTTTATAAAATCCAGCATCTTAGAAAAGTTATTTTCTGTTTCTTTGATCGCAAAGCTTTTTTCATTTAACATATTCTTAGAACTATAAGCTTTTGACAAATTAAAATACAACAAAGCTAAACCGTAATTGATTTTCGCGAACTGAACCTTATCTTCTTCATTTGCAAGTTCCCAAAATCCTTCTGCCTTATGTAGTATTTGTATTGCTTTATCAATTTTGGCAATATTGAATTCATCTTGATCAATAGCCTCTTGGCTAAGCTTTATGGCATAATTATAATACAAGTTCATTCCAACATACGAACATTGTTTTTCTCTTTCTTTTTCGTTTATTTTCTTTAGTGGGCAATGCTTATCAAAAAGATATAAAAAACGCTCCGTTGGGTTTCTGTTTACATATTTCTGAGATTGCTTGGACAGCACCAAATCCGAGCTCAATGCTGATAAAAAAATTGAATCTTCAGCTTCTTGAGACAGTTTTCTATTCTCTTTTGGAACTAAATCTTGATAAGAAGCACTAGATAAAGCTGAAATAATTCCTATTTGGGATAGTATAGATGTGTCAGGATTTTTTAATGTGCTGTCTATCCAGCTAATTAGTTTTGTCATATTATCCAATATATGATTTGACGTTGCTTGACGAATATACGAATCATCAGATTCTAATGCCAAAACGACTTGATCGTTTGTCACATTTTTAGAAGCATAGGCGTTACCAATAAACAGATAAAATTTATTTGAAATATTACTGCTAATTTTTTTTAAATCTCCTGATGCAGAATGAATTGGCTCTAAGGTTATTCTGCCATTTTTTGATATTAAAAATAATTTTTTACCTTGATAAATTACATTTATTTTTCGCTTATTTTCGATTGTTGAAAGGTCTATTTTGTAATCCTGCCAATCCGTTTTTGAAGTATCAAGGCGAAATTCAACAGAAAGTGGAGTTTCTGGTTCAATGTAATGCCAATATACATCGTAAAGAAAAGCAGACTTTAGTTGTTTTCTTGTATATAAATCCATTGAGGATTTACTGATTTTAAGTGGATTCATAAAATCTTGGAATACACCTGAAAGCGTGATATCAGGAGTGCTTTTCTCAACAAACCAGGATACTGAAACCACTCCAATAAGTACTGCAATGAATGCCCAATTCCCAACATATAGCCATGCACAAATTTTACGATCATTACCCTTTGCATTTTCCCATTTAGTACGTAACTTCTTTTCTCCAATTATGATTAACACCGTAGCAGCTCCCGCAGGTCCCCATATTAATAATATGTTGGCAATTTGTGATAAACTATTTTCCATTTTATCTCCTTCCCTTCAGTTTATTAATATAATGTATGTTTCGCGCAGTTAGATTCTAACATGCTTAATTCATTGCATTTGCAGATTTTAGCAAATAATATATCTGTAAATCCGAAAAAAAGCAAGAAGGAGAGTAAAACATGCAT
>JABZFQ010000013.1 GCA_014237365.1 Desulfobacteraceae bacterium
CTTCTCCAATATATGGAACTTGGAGGCTGGTTCAGAAAGATAGAGGATCCGATATTACTTGAGTTTTTAAAGGTATGGGGGAGAATCGAGGTAGAGGGTCATGACCGTGCCAGGGTGCAGAATGATTTGAGAACCAGTTATCAAGCTATGGAGCGCCGTATTCGGGATCACAAGGGTTATCTTGCAGAGGTCTATATGGCCCAAATCCTGTGGAGCGGCCAAAGAAAGACACTGCCGGGCCGATTTTTTCATAGTAAACAAGATATAACCATTCCCTGGCATTTTAGTTATGTAAAACTGCGAACCATACTTCAAAACATGGAGATAGATGTAGAGGGCGGCGCAGGAAAAGAGCGCTGGATATGTGAGAGCAAGTGGTGGCAAGGAAGGAAAGTGGGGCGGACTGAGATCCAATCCCTTCTTAGAAAGGGTGAGGCTGTTAAAGAAGAAGCAGGCAAAGGTCTTCAGATTTTAAGGCTTTGGTTTTTTGCCCATGATGGTTTTACTAAAGAAGCAGAAGCATTGATGTTTGAAAAGGGTGTGCTCTGGTCAACAAGAGATGATCTTGACGGTTTACTCAAATTTGTTGGATTGAGACAATTGCCGGACATATAGATTTTGGCATTTTGTCGGAATTTAAAATTCGATGTTGGACGTTCATAGCCATTCCTTACAATGTTTTGAAGTGAGATCTTGCCCTGCGTTTGCGCGATATACCTGAATCTTCTTAGCAGTCCAAAATCCTACCCTTAACCCTTTGATTTTACGGATGTTTTTTAAAAGATTTAGTGTAGTGATATAATTATTATTAAGTTTTCTTGTTGTATAGGAAATTATAAAATGGAATTCCCTTTAAAGTGAGTGAATATAAACGTTCACTCTGTTATTTTAATCCGCCTAAAGGGCGTTTTGTTCTTTATTTGTGGTAATGAAGTCATGCCACGTCAATCCAGAATAGATGCGCCGGATGCTTTGTATCATATCATATGCAAGGGTATCGAGCGACGAAACATTTTTAAAAACAATACCGATCGAAACCGGTTTCTGGAATGACTCGGTTCTGTTTTGCAAAAGACCTCCACACCCTGCTATGATTTTCCCTTTTTCCCGTCTCTGACCTGATGGACCAATGCTTGATTTACGAACGTAAGACATGCTATTATATTTGAAAAATTAACATATATTTGAAAAATAACCTTGAATTTTGAACGTTGTTTTGAGAAGTTTTTATTTATGAAAAGGCTGATCGAAAAAAATCTGGAAGCATGGAAACAAAACAAACGGCGAAAGCCACTTTTGATTCGCGGTGCACGTCAGGTCGGGAAAACTTATATTATCCGACAGTTTGGGAAAAATTTCAAAAGTTTTGCAGAAATTAATTTTGAGCTGCTAAATGACGCTAAGGATATATTCAAAGCAGATCTGAAGCCGGACAGAATTATCCAGGATCTTTCCCTGCTGCTGCAAATAAAAATTATTCCCGGCGAGACGATACTTTTTTTGGACGAAATCCAGGAAGCTCCGGAAGCAATTAAGGCATTAAGATACTTTTATGAGTTAATGCCTGAGTTGCACGTAGTTGCAGCCGGTTCCCTGCTTGAATTTCAGATTGAGAAAATTGGGATCCCGGTTGGACGAGTTTCAGCTATGTATATGTATCCGCTCACTTTCCCGGAATTTTTAATGGCAGGTCATAATGATGATTATCTTTCTGTAATTGCAGACATTTTTAAAGAAAATAAAATAAACCAAGCATTCCATAATCGCCTGACAAGGCTTTTCGGAGAGTATATCGCTATTGGCGGTATGCCTGAAGCCGTCAATTGCTGGATAGAAACAAAGGATTATCATGAATGCCACCAGATTCACAGAAGCCTGATCGAAACTTTCATGCAGGATTTTCTTAAGTATTCAAAAAAGCATCAGATTAAATATGTTGACAGGCTGTTTAATGAAATACCCCGCATGCTGGGAAGAAAATTTCAATTTTCCGCTATTTCAGGAGAATATCGCAAACGGGAACTGGACCCGGCCATGGAACTTCTTCAAAAAGCAGGAGTTATACACAAAGTATATCATACATCCGGACAGGGCCTGCCGTTTGGGGCTGATATCAATTTTAACCGCTTTAAAATAGTTTTTCTGGATATTGCCCTCGCTCAGACAGTTTTAAATATGGCAACTACCTCATGGATACTAAACCCTCTGGAACAAATAACAAACAGAGGAGGTGTTGCAGAAGCGTTTGCCGGCCAGGAACTGATAGCCGGTTCCGGTATTGATATCAAACCGCAACTTTATTACTGGCATCGGGAGGCTCGCTCCTCAAATGCTGAGGTGGATTATCTAATAGTGAGTAATGACCGGATCATTCCAGTTGAAATAAAAAACGGAAAAGAGGGCTCTCTGAAGAGCATGAAAATATTTTTAAAAGGGCATCCACTATCTCCATATGGAATCCGATTTTATGGCGGAATGCCCAACATCGTGGATAACATCCGATCCTATCCGCTGTATTGCGTGGCAGGATTAAGGGACGGCTGAACTCTTAGGAACGTGGACGAAATAACTTCCCCAACTATGCATCACAGCTTCAGGCCGCCTTTGTCCGATCTCAAATCCCAAAAATATTGAAATAGGTAAGCTATTCCTTCAACTTTTGTGATCTGAGACCGAACAAATTCGACCCAAATCTGTGCGCCTACTTGTGGAAGTTATTTCGTCCACGTTCCTTACGTTGTTTGCAAAAAACTCCTTAAAATCCGTTTGCCGACCGATGTCATGATAGATTCAGGATGAAACTGGATTCCTTCTGTTGGATGTTTTTTATGTCGGATACCCATGATTTCTCCGTCATCGGATTCCGCACTTATCTCCAGACAATCGGGCAGATTTTCTCTTGATACAGATAGTGAGTGATAACGCATAGCCGTAAATGGCTTGCGTATGCTCTGATACAAAGTTTTTCCATCAGCCTTTATTATGGAAGTTTTTCCATGCATTAACCGTTTGGCTGAAATTACTTTTCCCCCAAAAGCAACAGCAATGTTCTGATGGCCTAAACACACACCAAGGATTGGAACCAGGCCGGAGAAATGTTTAACAACTGAAAGCGATATTCCTGCTGTTTCAGGCCTGCCTGGTCCTGGTGATATAACAATTCCCGAGGGTTTCATGGCAATAAGATCAGAAACAGAAACCACATCATTACGGAATACCTTGACCGGACTGCCAAGCTGTTCAATATATTGCACCAGGTTGTATGTAAATGAATCATAGTTGTCAATCATTACGATCATATGTTTTTCTCCTCCTATGAAATGAGTTGCAGCGCCTTTTGTATTGCCATTGCTTTATTGACGGTTTCAACTCGTTCCCGTTCAGGATCGGAGTCAGCAACTATTCCTGCGCCTGCTCGTACGGTCAGTCTTTTGTTTTCAATGCTGGCGGTTCTTATGGTAATGGCCAGATCCATATTGCCGTGAAAAGAAATATATCCAACTGCGCCTCCATACGGGCCCCTGGGTTCCTGTTCCAATTCTGCGATGATTTCCATGGCTCTTACTTTTGGAGCGCCTGATAAGGTTCCGGCAGGGAATGAGGCTGATAGAAGATCCCATGCATCACAATCAGAACGCAGGTCACAGCATATGTTGGATACAAGGTGCATTACATGAGAATATCTTTCGACAATCATAAGATCCGTAACCTGAACCGTACCGGTTTTTGCAACCCGTCCAAGGTCATTGCGTCCTAAATCAACCAGCATAAGGTGCTCGGCTCTTTCTTTTTCATCTTGAAGAAGCTCATTTGCAAGCGCTCTGTCTTCCTGCTCGGTTTTTCCTCTGGGTCGTGTTCCGGCAATAGGGCGAAGGGTGGCTACTCTGTTTTCCAGTCTTACCATTGTTTCCGGTGAAGAGCCGACAAGTGCCATATCATCAAGATGCATGAAAAAAAGATAGGGAGAAGGATTAATATATCGTTGGGCCCGATACAGTTCCAGGAGGTCAGGAGAGGTTTCGCAGATAAAGGGCTGAGATATTACAGTTTGAATTACTTCTCCTTCATGAATATATTTTTTTACCGTTTTTACGTTTGATCGAAAAATATCTGCTTCCATTTGAGCAGTCAGCTTGTATTCTGCTTGACTTTTTTGGATATTTTTTTCCGGAGGATTGCTATCCATTGATTCAAGCATGGCCTGTAATCGAGTTGCAGCCTCCTCATAAATTTGTTCAGGATCCTGATTTTCATCCGTAAATGCTATGACTATGCCAAAGAACGTATTGCGAATATTGTCAAAGATAATGAGTTCATCCGGTATTATAAAATGAGCAAAAGGCTTATTTTCCGGCAGCATATTCGGGATTTTTTCAAAAAAAGAAACCATTTCATAGGTTAAATATCCTACCATTCCTCCCCAGAACCTGGGAAGTTCATAAATATCAGCCGGTTTGTATTTGTTCATAAAATCTCTAAGTATTTCAAGCGGTTTTCCATTATGCGGTATTTTATTTAAGGTACCGTTGCCCTGGATTTCCACTTCTTTTTTAAACACTCTGATATGAAAGCGGGTTGAGGAGCCAAGAAAGCTGTATCTTCCCCATCTTTCACCTCCTTCTACACTTTCAAAGAGAAATACAGGTCCTTTTTTTTTATAAATTTTCTTAAAAAGAGAAACAGGGGTCTCAGTATCCGCCAGGATTTCTACACAAACAGGAATTACGTTATTGTGCTCCGCCAATTGAATAAATTTATCTTTGTCTGGAAATTGTTTTATAAGCATAAATGCTCCTTTATCCCATGTAAGGGCTGTGGAAATAAAAAAGGCCGTGAATTTTTCCACGGCCTTTTGAAAATAAAAAAACCGTGGGTATTGGGGGTCCGCCCACGGTCATTAGGAACGTGGACGAAACAACTTCCACAACTATGCATCACAGCTTCAGGCCGCCTTTGTTTGATCTCAAATCACAAAAATATTGAAATAGGTAAGCTATTCCACCAACTTTTGTGATCTGAGATCAAACAAGTTCGACCCAAATCTATGCGCCAGCTTGGGGAAGTTAATTCGTCCACGTTCCATAGTGTTGAACTGTTACGTTTTGTTTTTTCCCAATTACAAATGTTCTATTTTGATTACACTAAAATTAATTAGCTATTTTTTGGGGTGGTTGTCAAGGTGTTTTTGGATATACTCAGAAATTTACAACCTCAATTTTGTAATAATTCACCACGGATTTTCAAGGGAGTTTGTTCAGGCACTAAGGAACGGGGACGAAATAACTTGACAACGAATATATAAAGATCTATATTCCAAAATATAAATATATAGGAAGGACAAAATGAAAGCATTCGTCAAAGTAATGAAAGCCATTTCTGATATTAACAGGGTAAAAATTGTCAAGCTGCTTCAGCATAAGATGATGTGCGTATGTGAACTCCAGACTGCCTTAAAGGTTGCCCAGCCCACGGTTTCGAAACATTTAAAAATACTTGAAAATGCCGGTCTCGTTGTTTCAAAAAAAAAAGGCCTGTGGGTTAACTATCATCTGGCGGATGGCAGTTCTTCACCTTATGCTGCAAGTATGCTGGGGAACCTGAGGCACTGGCTTGATCATGATCCTGAGCTTAAAGAAATAATTGAGAGATTACCTGGTATCCGCAGAGATCTGATTCGTAATATTTAACATAAATATAGCTAAATCATAATATATATAAAAGTATATAATTGGTGGCTAAAAGCTCACAAAAGGCGCTAATTAATATGAAAGAACAGACAAAGTTACTGCTTATTATAGTTATTTTCCTTGCCTGCTATTATGTTCCGTGGAGTCATCCAGCTATAAGACAGGCAGGACTTGAAGCTTTTATGATGCTTCAGGAATATGCCCGAGAGCATGTTCTGACCTGTCTTATCCCGGCTTTTTTTATTGCCGGAGCCATTGCTGTTTTTGTATCCCAGACCTCGGTACTAAAGTACTTTGGCGCATCAGCAAAAAAAATTCTTTCCTATTCTGTGGCTTCAATATCAGGCTCTGTTCTTGCTGTCTGTTCCTGTACTGTTTTGCCTCTTTTTGCAGGAATTTATACGCGAGGTGCCGGTATCGGTCCAGCCACCGCTTTTTTATATTCAGGCCCTGCAATAAATATTCTGGCAATTGTCTTAACTGCAAGAATACTGGGTTGGCAGATGGGTTTGGCGCGTGCCATTGGCGCAATTATATTTGCTATAGTTACCGGACTTCTAATGGCTTTTTTCTTCAGAAAAGATGATGCTGCACGCGAAACAGGCCGGATCTATGTTCCGGAAGACAAAGATAAAGGGCGCACCCTGGGACAGGATGCTTTTTACATGTTGACAATGGTAATGATCCTTGTTTTTGCAGCTTTTGCAAGACCGGCTCCAGGTTCTGCCGGGCTTTGGCAAATTATCTTTACAGCAAAATGGTATATAACGGCTTTTCTTATGATAGCATTATTTATTATGTTAAAAAGCTGGTTTACAAAGGATGAAAGAATAAGCTGGGTGCAATCTACCTGGGGATTTATTAAACAGATTTTTCCTCTTCTTGGTGCAGGTGTTCTTGTTGCCGGTTTTATGCTGGGCAGGCCGGGACATTCAGCTCTTATCCCTGAGCATTATATTCAAACTCTGGTAGGTGGAAATTCTTTGTGGGCTAATTTATTTGCTTCTGTTTCAGGCGCTTTTATGTATTTTGCCACCTTAACAGAAGTTCCCATTCTTCAAGGCCTTATTGGCGCTGGCATGGGGAACGGGCCTGCTCTTTCACTTCTTCTGGCAGGACCAGCGCTTTCACTTCCAAATATGCTTGTTATCGGAGGGGTTATGGGTGTGAAAAAAACTCTAACTTTTTGTTTAATAATTGTAGTTTTATCCACAATTGCCGGTATGTGTTATGGCTGGATTATAGAATGATAACAGGCAGCTAAAGGTAGGTAAGGAACGTGGACGAAATAACTTCCCCAACTATGCATCACAGCTTCAGATCGCCTTTGTCCGGTCTCAAATCACAAAAATATTGAAATAGGTAAGCTATTCCTTCAACTTTTGTGATCTGAGATCAAACAAATTCGACCCAAATCTGTGCGCCTACTTGTGGAAGTTATTTCGTCCACGTTCCTTAATGGAATTATTGTCTGAAATGAACCTTCTTGCAGACATGGAACATGTTACTGATGTCAAAGAGATCGGCAAATATGGGGTCATGGGGACTCCGGCATTAGTAATTAATGGAAAGGTAATGTCGGTTGGTAAAGTACCTGCCAAAGAAAAGATCAAAGAATGGCTGAGTGAATTAGTATAAGGGATAGCTCAAAGGAGAAAAAATGGAGATAAAGATACTGGGCCCGGGATGCCCGAAATGTAAGCAGACCGAGGATCTTGTGAAGGCCGTGGTCGCTGAAACACGCGTGGATGCAAAGGTGGAGAAGGTAAGCGATCTTATGAAGATTGCAGGCCATGGTGTTTTTGGGACTCCGGCTGTTGTGGTTGATGGAGAGGTAAAGAGTGTCGGCAAGGTTCCGACAAAAGAAGAGATAAAGGCATGGATTGGGAAGTAAGGAAGGAAGGAGGGAAGAGATATAAATATGAAGAAAACAGCAATAACAATCTGTATGTATAGTCTGTTTGTTTTTTTATTTTTTTGTGTGATTACAAACAATGTTTTTTCAGAAGACTTTAAATCAATACCTGTTAAGGGAATGGTAACCATGTTAGATCTGGGGGCAAAGCAATGCTTACCATGTAAAATGATGGTTCCAATTCTTGAAAAAATGGAAAAGAATTACAAAGGAAAAGCAGCCATTATATTTATTGATGTTTGGAAAAATAGAGATCAGGCTGGAAAATTCGGTATACGTGCAATCCCGACGCAAATATTTTTCAATAAAGAAGGAAAAGAGGTTTACCGGCATGTGGGGTTTATGGGAGAAACAGCAATAATCAAGCAGTTGAAAAAGATGGGCGTTCCTAAGGAACGTGGACGAATTAACTTCCCCAAGTAGGCGCACAGATTTGGGTCGAATTTGTTCGATCTCAGATCACAAAAGTTGATGGAATAGCTTACCTATTTCAATATTTTTGGGATTTGATATCGGACAAAGGCGATCTGAAGCTGTGATGCATAGTTGGGGAAGTTATTTCGTCCACGTTCCTAAGTAGTTATATAAATTCTTGGCACACGTTCCATTATTGTTGAAATAACTTCATAATTGATTGTATTTATCGTTGAGGCAATTTCATCTACGGTTATCGATGCATTGCCCTGCTTACCGAAAACAACTACTTCTTCCTCCATTACAACTTCCTGGATTTCACCCACATCAAGCATGGTCAAGTCCATGCAGATGCGTCCCACGATTGGTGCACTTTGGCCGCATACAAGCAAGCGGCCTTTTGAGGACAGCAGTCTGTTAAGTCCGTCCGCGTAACCTATTGATACTGTGGCAATGGTTGTGGGCTTTTCAGTCTCATAGGTTGTTCCGTAACTTATCTTGAAACCGGCCGGAACTTTTTTTAAATGAATTATCTTTGTTTTTAGTTCCATTGCCGGTTTTAGCTTAATGATGCTTCTGTCCACTTCTTCTGAGGGGTAAAGCCCGTAAATCGAAATGCCGGCACGAACCATATCCAGATGGGTTTCCGGCATATTTATTATAGCCGCACTGTTTGCAGCGTGAGTTACAGGTATTTCCAGGCCTGCCGCGCGTAGCCGGTTAAGAAAATCCATGAAGATTTCAAACTGATTCTTGGCATAAGTTCTGTCTGCTTTATCGGCTGTTGCAAAGTGGGTGTAAATACCTTCCAGCTCAAGCATATTTAAACGAGAGATTGATTCAACCTCACTTACAGAACTGTCTTTAGTTCCCTTGTCATATTTTGACAATCTGAGTCTGCCCGGCAGGAGCCCGAGTCTTCCCATTCCTGTATCTACTTTAATGTGGACTTTAATTTTTTTACCATAAGCATTGGCGGCCTGAGAAAGCTTTTCGGATGTTTCGCAAGAAAAGACAGTTTGTGTAAGGTCAAACTCAATAAGTTTTTTTGCATGCACTGGAGAAGTATATCCGAAAATCAGAACAGGCGCATAAATGCCGTCTTTTCTGATCTGAATACCTTCTTCAATATTCGCAACACCAAGAGCCTCTATGCCGTTTTCAAGCAACTGCCTGGCAACTTCAATTATGCCGTGCCCGTAAGCATTTGCCTTTACAACGGCCATAAAGCGTGCCTTTGGATTTGTGACGCGCCGTAATTCACGGATGTTGTGGGCAATGGCTTTAAGGTCAACTTCCGCCCAAACAAGTGGAGAGTCCAAGAGAATACCTCAAAAAATTGTGCACTTTGAGCGAGCCCATAGCCTGAAGCACCAGCGCCCCTCTGCTTGCCTTTTTTTGCTGCAATGGGGCGTATCCAGCATTTGGGGGGGGATAACCATCAGGTAGTGGATGCGCCCGCTGCAATGCAGCTAATCACAAGATGATTTGATGAACGTCATGGTATCTGTCATCATCGGATTCGGATAGCTTCCGATATTGGCTTCCAGTGTGTATGTCCCGTCTGCATAATTTGACGGGATAAAGTCGCTGTAGGAAAAGTTCAGAACCTCGCATGTCCCGGCTGTGCCCCCTATCTGGTGCAGGAGTTCACGGCTGTTGTCCGGATAAACAAGGTCTACCCAGAAATTACCGTTTTTGCCGGAAGTGGAATAGTTTCCTAACTCCACACTGTAGTTGATCACACCGCCTGTGGCAGGAAGGGTGATAATCTCTGCCTGGGGTTCAAACTCCACCCACAGGTCCGCGGTGGCATAACCGATGCGGTAATAGCTCCCATCATACCCGGCATACCACATATGGGCCCGGCCCTGAGGATCTCTGTATACCGAGGGAGAGTAAACGCGTACATCGTCCCAGGTACCCCCGGCCCCAAGACCGAGAACCGGATTTTCATACGACTTGGTCCAGGTATGCCCGTCAGAGCTCTCTGCATAACCGATCCGGTAATTCGATCCGTCATATCCGGTATACCACATCTCATAACCGGAAGCAGTGGAAAGAACACAAGGGGTACGGACATAGTAGTCATCCCATTCACCTGATGCGCCCAGGTCAAGGACGGGTCCTCCATTGCCGTTATGTTTATCCCATACAACCCCATCGGTTGAGGTAGCATAACCGATCCTCCAGTGAGATCCGTCAGATCCGCTATACCACATGTGAAAGGTGGTTCCGTCATACAAGACTGAAGGAGCATAAACATGGCGGTCATCCCATTCACCTGAAGCGCCTAATGGAAGAACAGGACCGCCGTTACAATCATATTTTTCCCAGGCAACCCCGTCTGTCGATGTGGCGTAGCCGATGCGATAATAAGTCCCGTCATATCCGGTATACCACATGTGATAGATCCCGGCTTCATGCAGCACGCTACAACCGTACAAATAGTTGTCGTCCCAGGCCCCTGGAGGCCCGAAGCTGAGGACAGGCCCTCCCACCTTGCCCAGTTTGTCCCATTCTTGAGAAAACCCGTCCCAGGTCGCATGACCCTGCCGATAGGTGCTGCCATCATGGCCTGTGTACCACATCTGATAACCTGCAGGCCCTCGAAGCACGGCAGGGTGCAATACATGATAATCATCCCAATTCCCGTTCGGGCCTCGATTCAGAACAGGATTATTATCCGATTTTTTCCAGCAGGTTCTGCCCTCCGCGATAACAGGAACGCTCAACAAAAAAATAATCCCAAAAATAAAAATCGACCTTAATTTCATAATCTTCCTCCTTAGGAACGTGGACGAATTAACTTCCCCAAGTAGGCGCACAGATTTGGGTCGAATTTGTTTGATTTCAGATCACAAAAGTTGAAGGAATAGCGAGCTATTTCAATATTTTTGTGATCTGAGATCAAACAAAGGCGGCCTGAAGCTGTGATGCATAGTTGGGGAAGTTATTTCGTCCACGTTCCT
>JABZFQ010000339.1 GCA_014237365.1 Desulfobacteraceae bacterium
CATACACCAGTCAACGCTTTTTAATGCTATCATGGATACCTTTGGGAAAAAAGCGCTGAAAATAGAGGAAAAAGAAAACCATATCACCACCAGGGCAAGTATTTACAAGAACTTCCTCAGAGGAATCCGAATTCTTATGGCAGAAGACAACCCCACCAATCAGGAAATCGCATTGGCGATACTTGAAGGAGCAGGAATTGTTGTTGAAATTGCCAATAATGGAAAAAAGGCAGTCGAGGCTTTACAGAAAAGTCATTTCGATGCTGTGCTCATGGATATCCAGATGCCTGAAATGGATGGATATGAGGCAACAAGAATGATTCGGAAAGACTCTAAGTTTAAATCACTTCCCATCATCGCCATGACCGCTCATGCCATGAAAGGTGATGAGGAAAAGTGCCTGAAAGCAGGAATGGACGGTTATGTCTCCAAACCCATCAGTCAGGACAGACTATTCCATACTATATGGAAATCAATGGAGCACCAGAAAAAAGCGCCATATTACAAAGAACCGGAAGCCCCGAAAGATAGAGATGTTACAGTTGCACAAACCGAAGAACTCCCGGAAAGACTCCCGGGAATCAACATTCAGGATGCCTTAAGCGCGCTGAATATAGACAAGGATATTTTCAAACATATACTCATAGGATTTCTAAAAAACAATAAAGAGAGCGCAAACAAAATAAGATACGCTTTTGACAAAAAGGACTGGGAATCACTTGTGCAGCTCGCTCACAGTCTAAAGGGGAGTGCGGGTAATATAGGAGCAGACCAGC
Organism: Desulfobacteraceae bacterium; assembly: GCA_014237365.1. Classification (GTDB taxonomy): domain Bacteria; phylum Desulfobacterota; class Desulfobacteria; order Desulfobacterales; family ETH-SRB1; genus B13-G4. Next base: position 777 of record JABZFQ010000339.1, read on the forward strand.
TGTATAAAGCAGCCCATGAACTCGAAACCGCCGGCAGAGAAAGAGCGCCGACATCTGCTTTGCTCGACAAAGTTGAAATCGCCCTGAACCAGGTTTTGGAATCGCTGCAAATGCTTGCTGATACCTCAAAAACTGAGCCTCTATCAGGCAAAGAGCGTGGCGCGGGTCCTGGTGTAGATCCGGCGCAGGTCATACCAGCACTGAAACAGCTTGCCAATGCCCTGGATCTTGCTGAGCCCGAAGAGATTAAAAAACATATGGAAGTCATTAAGAAATATCTCGACATCTCAATCTTCCGGAATCTTGAAGACCAGGTAAATGACTATGAATATGACAGGGCTCTGGAAACCATTAAAAGAATATTGAAAAATGAATATTGAAAAATGAATATTTATGGTATCGCTTTGCTCTACCATTTTAATCAATAGAATTCCTTAAATCTTCAATATTCAATTTTAAATATTCAATTTGCTCCCGGCTTGTCCGGATTAAGGTGACAACAGTGGAAAAAATTAAGCCTCTGGTTTTGATTGTTGACGACAACTCAACCAATATTGATCTATTGGTAAACACATTAAAAAAGGACTACCGGCTGGGTGTTGCCAAAAATGGACAGAAAGCGCTTGATTATACAGAAAAACACCTGCCGGATCTGATCCTTCTGGATATCATGATGCCCGGGATGAATGGATACGAGGTATGTGGCAGACTGAAAACAGCCACCAGAACAAAAGACATTCCAGTAATTTTCATCACGGCAATGACTGAAACGGCGCACAAAACAAGAGCGTTTGAAGCAGGCGCTCTGGATTACATCACCAAGCCTTTTCATACAGCAGAAGTAAAAGCAAGGGTCAAAACACATCTGTCTTTAAAAAAGGCGCGTGAGCATGAGATATATATCGCCTCCAAAATCCAGAAAACTCTTCTGCTTGGTCAACCCCCACGCGATATTAATGGAATACAGATAGCTCAGTTGACGATTCCTTCACAAAAAGTCGATGGCGATTTCTATGACTTTTTTAAAATTAACAACCAGTGTTTTGATCTCGTAGTTGGAGATGTCATGGGCAAGGGAATTCCGGCAGCTTTGTTGGGAGCAGCCATAAAAAGTCATTTTTTGCGCGTTCTAAATGAACTGATTCGCTTGACTGACAAAAAAGAATTTCCCGATCCTGAAAAAATTATTTCATCAGTCCATTCCAGCATGATTGATCAACTGGAAGATATAGAAACTTTTGTTACCCTATGTTATGCTCGATTTGATATGGCAAAATATTTGCTTAGTTTTGTTGATTGCGGCCATATGCGAACTATCCACTTTCATGCTGATTCAAACAGATGCAGTCTGCTTCGGGGAGTGAACATGCCACTGGGCTTTCCTGAACAGGAACCTTTCAAACAGACTTTGGTGTCTTTCCAACCAGGAGATCTCTTTGTCTTTTACTCGGACGGCCTGACAGAAGCCAAAAACCAGGATGGTGTTTTGTATGGCGAGAAACGCTTGGTCGATTTTGTGCAAAAAAACGCAATAATGGAATCCAAAGAGCTTATAAATATTATCCGAAAAGATGTTGTTGCATTTTCACAATCCGACATTTTTGATGATGACCTCACGTGCGTGTTGGTTGGTATTGAAAAAAAATCTACGAGTCAGGCTTTGTCAGATAAAGCAAAACTCGAAATCAAAAACGATCTGACAGAACTGGCACGAGTTCGAGATTTTGTTCGGAATTTTTGTGAAGGTATCCCGGGTTTTCCTCTTGATAACAACCGCATAAACTTGATCGAATTAGCTGTTACCGAAGTTACGGCCAACATTATTAAACACGCATATGGTGAACATACTGGTGAACGAATTCAAATAAATGCCCTGCTATTGGATGATAAAATTGTTCTTCAATTTTACGATTGGGGCAAAGCGTTTGATCCAAAGTCGGTTCCACTGCCGGTATTTGACGGATCACAAAGTGGTGGATTCGGTCTTCATATCATTTCTCATACAGTAGATGAAGTGGTATACTCACGTGATAAGAAAGGGAGAAATTGCGCCAGCCTGGAAATTAAGCTATAGATTGTCAGATAATTAATTTCACTGCGTTATCAGTCGAAATCCTCGACGACGTACAACTCAGCACGACTTACTCGGATTTTTCCTTCTAGCCTTGTGAAATTAATTATCTGACAATCTATAAACAGAGGAGATTAACATGAAATTAAGCACGGAAAAAATTGGCGAAGTGACAGTTGTAACAGTGCTGACAGAAGTTCTGGATGCAAGCAATGCTGAAGAATTTAAAACAGCCACAGCTCCCATACTTAAAGAAAGTAACAAGGTTGTGTTTGAAATAAGTCAAATAAAATTTATGGACAGTTCCGGATGCGGAACCCTTCTATCTTTTCTCAGGCAGTTGAAGAGTTCAAATGGAAATCTCAAGCTGTGTAGAGTACAAGAACCGGTCCGCATACTTTTTGAGCTTGTTCGAATTGATCGAATAATTGAAATTTTTGACACAAAAGAAGAAGCTATAAAATCTTTTAAGATGGGGATTTAGGAATTTGGGAATTTGTCATGAACCATAATGATTAATTAAAAGCTGCTCTATCTTTTCTTCCAGCATTTCATATGAAAGATAACGCCATCCCAGCATATAGTTTTTCTCAACTATTTGAGCGAGTCGCCTGGAATTTTTTATAAGGTTTTTTATTTTATCTATAGTATCTTTTGTTATATAGTTGTCAAAAGAGATAACATCAAAGCCCTTTGGTTCAATGTCGGCTACAAAAATTGGATACCTGTTAATAACTATAGGTTTTTTGAAATAGATTGATTCAACAAAGGCATTGCCATAGCCTTCATATATAGACGGATAAGTAACAAAATCTGCGTGTTGATAAACATCCCATAACGTATAAATCTTTCTGCCGTTTTCGTCAAAACCTCTTTTCACTCCGATTTTGTCAGATATTATTTTAAGATCAACTTTTATTAATCTGACGAACTCTTCTATACGCATTAAATACTCTTGACCTTCATCTCCGGCTTTGTGAGTTATCACAAGCGAAGCCTTTGGATGACCAAGCCTTTTTACAAGTTCGGCAGCAATTTCGATTCCTTTTCTCGAAACAACCCTTGTTGGCTGAAGCACCAGAAGAGAGTCTTTATCAAGGCCGATGTCTTTTCTTAAGTCCCGGTTATAATTATCTATTTCCGGAGGAAGAACTTTAAAGTCAACTACATTTGGTATTAAAGTCCAACTGGCTCCTGTAAAATTTCCAAACTTGTGTCCTGCTATAGAATTAATCACTACATGTTGAATCTTTGGATGAACCGGAGGAAATGCACCTCTTAAGTAGTCTGTAGAAATGGGACTGTAAAACCTTTCTCTTTCCCAGAAAAAATCATGATGATGAGCAATGGTCGGTATTTCTGTTTCAATGATAAATTCAGTGATCGCAAGACCGAGCGGAATATTTACAGGAATTGCCAGGGCATTTTGTACTACAAGGATTTCAAATCCGAACTTTGAATGAAATTTTCCAATCTCAGCCTTAAGTTCTTCTTTAAGTTCCTGAATTTTTCTGCTGATTTCAGAAGTGCGTTTTTTTTCTACGAAAATAGCATCTTGTACTTTAACGATCTGTTCATGTTTAAAATATGCTTTAGGCGCAAGATGAGAAATTGCTGGGTCAGTATCCAGCTTTCCAGCCATATAATATACAGGACAGCCTTTAGAGGTAAGCATATCTGCCCATTTTCTTGTTTCAAGCGAAACTCCGTCTAATCCTGCAAATCTTGTAGAAATAAAACCAAATGAAGGTCTTTTTCGGTCCCAGATGCTCATATCTATTGCTCTTCTCTTTAGAGCCAATTTCAAAACGTCCCATTTTGCCCAATCTCTGCGTCAGGCTCAAATTTTAATCCTCGAAATACTCAATGTATTCCTGTGGTTAAAATTTTCGTCTTCCTTGACCTTGAACAAACTGAAACGTTTTGAAACTGGCTCTTTATGTTACATTATTCAACGCACCTTTTACATGGCGCAAACCCCTCCCAGAAAGCATCCCATTTATTTGAAAAAAAGATTCTGTTTTTTAAGCCGGTTTTTTTTCCAAATGTACATGTTTCAAGGTGAAATCGTTTTGATGCTTTATTGCCTAAGTACTTGTTCTTTTCTTCCTTCCAATTGTTCCATATTCCCCTTTTGGCTATCATAGCATCTCTTTGAGCCTTAAGCAATTTTCTATTATATCTTTTATGAGGATTTCGGTAAAGAAAATAGGCATATCCCTGTTTTATCATGACTTTGTTAACAAATGTACCATCTTCCAAAAATACATAGGCAAGCAAACGTCCATACCGATCATGTTTTTCCTTATCAAACTCTAAACGCACTTTCTTTGATAACACCATGTTTTTATTATAATTTTTAGCGCTATATCCGTATGGCTCTGCTTTTTTGCCCTTATGATTTATTTCAGGAGCATTTATTCCTATGTATCGTACGCGCCTGCCATCCATAAGAACAATTGTATCACCATCATCGACCCATTTGACATTAAACCAGCTTTCAGCAAATGATTGACCAACAGCACAGATTAAAAGGATAAATAAACAAAGAATAATAGATTTTTTCATAAAATTACCATTTGTCGGAACTATTCAGCCCGCAATGTAGTGCTGCGCTTTTATCAAGCATTACAGGCAGCCCACCACGTTCAGAAGGAATAAATCCAAGAGACTTTTTCCATACTTCATCATCTTCCATACAAAAGTATATAAGCACATCAGGGGCTACACTCCTTATACAGGAGACTATTTTTTTATAAAGTTCGACACGAAGCGGCTTGAAATACCTCATCTTGCCGTCAAGACCTGTAATAAATTCTCCATATATAATTTTTGAATCAGGAAAGCGTTTTTTTATAATTGATTTTAAGGACGGCATAAAACGAAATGAGCCAAGACTTATCCATACAATGTTCTCTGAAGATACATGTGAAAAAAGCTGTTCAATTACTTTTCTGTAGTCTTCTTCACAGCCGTCATATATGATCATTGGATCAAAATGAAAGGCAAGAGGATATCCCCATTCCTCACACCTTGCCGCTGCTTTGAGTCTTGCAGCAAGTGATGTGGTACGAAGTTCTTCTTTTTCTATAACTTTAGTTGTATTAAGTGACCAGGCAACAATTGTTTTGCGATTATGCCGGAGAGATTTTAATTTTTCGATGGCTGTTGTTTTGGTTTTTAACTCCAAAACAGCATATGATTGCCTTGAGAACTTTGGAACAAGAAAAGCTGAGAGGTCTGTCCACATTTCCCAGATCATACTGTCTGTAAATTCTCCAGTACCGATTCTGGATATACTTTTTTCCGCAAATAGATTGTTCAGCTCAGCATCAAGGTCGTCCCTGTTGACAAAGTACTGAAGCACCGGTGGGTGAAAGTAAGACTGCATTATACAGTATGAACAATCCATAGTGCAGAATGTCCCTATATGCAGAATCTTATAATCACAGCATGTGTAATATCGAGTTCCGGGACATTTCCTGATAAAATCACCTTTATTTCTGGTCAGGAAAAGTATTTTTTTCCCTTCCCGAATAGGATCATCTGCACGGGAAACCGCATCATAGACTTCACGGGCATCATTTACTACTACGGCAGGAACTTTCAGGTGTGATAGAATTGAAGCAACTTGACTGGAATCAACAACATTTTTTTCTATATAAATCTTGTAACTACTCAGGTTGTCAGGTTTACGGTTCACGGTTGGCTACGTTGCGCTTTTCATATTTTTTGAGATATTTGAATTCGTTGGGCTATAAGTGCTCTTTCATCGAAGGCGACATAGTGTTCGCTACCGTTCAATCTTCATCGCTCTCTAAGGAACGTGGACGAATTAACTTCCACAAGTAGGTGCATAGATTTGGGTCAGATTTGTTCGATCTCAAGTCACAAAAGTTGATGGAATAGCTTAGCTATTTTGATACTTTTGGGATTTGAAATCGGGCAAAGGTGGCCTGAAGCTATGATGCATAGTTGTGGAAGTTATTTCGTCCACGTTCCTAATCTTGAACGGTGAACCCTGAACCTTTGAACCGTTATTATTTTTTTATTCCCCTGGCAAATATTTCAAAATCGCCTTCAAGGGTTAGTTTCAAATAGTTCTTATCGTTCTTAATAACTCTTTTGCTTTCTTCGCGAAGTACAGCACCGGAAAAAAGAGCCCACAGTGTTTCTGCAAGAGCAACCGGTTTCTTATCTATAAAAACATTTTTCTTTATTCCCTCTTCAAATATATCAGCCATTTCCTTGATTGAATTATTTGACAATTCTCTTATGTCTGAAACTAGCTGAGGGGATAAATTTTTAAGGCTTTCGCTTGATTGTAAATGAAACATGTTGATAAGTATTAAAGGATCAAATTCGTAAACGTTATACATGGCTTCTTTTAATGCTTTTATTTTCTGTCTCGGCTCTAAATCCTTTTCACTGTTTACATGTTTTAATTTAATATTTAGATATTGTAGTATCCTGAGAGAAAGAGAAGCACATAGCTCATCTTTGTTTTTAAAATAAAGATAAAGGGTGCCCGGACTTAACTCAGCTTCATTGGCAATATCTTCCATTGTAGCCTTGTTAAAGCCCTTTAAGGAAAATACCCTTTTTGCGGCTATCATTATCTGCTGCCGCCTTCTTCCTTTCTCCCGTTCTTTCCTTTCCTGTATTCCCATAATTTCTGAATCCCATTTATTTCCTAAAAAGCCATATAATTGGTATTTAATATTTAGTCAAGGAAAAAACAGGGATTGACCTGCCCTTTAAATAGACTTTCAGATAATTCATTTCAAAGGATAGCAAGACTCTCTCTTTTGTTGTAACTCCGGCTGATTTCTTTCAGTCATAAATGGTATCAATGCAAGTTCCAAGCTCAACCGGATGGAGGCGAAGGGCATAATCCGTATTATGTCCGGTGGTATGGGAGAGGCGCTCAGCGATGGGTGTCCCTATCCCTATAGCCGATGTATTCGGTATGAAGTCCTGCGTTCCTGGCCGCTTCAAATTGTCTTCTGTCAGAGGTGACAAATAGATCTGCTTGCCACTCCAAAGCACAAGCAACATGTATAGCATCCATTGCTCGCAATACATTTTTTTCCAGCAGATTTAATGAACGTGAAATTACCGCTGGAGTGACCTGAAGAACAGCAGCGTCACGGACATCATCCAGCAATTGCCGCTTTGCCTCCCGATAGTCTGTAACAGTTAAAACTCGTTCTCGCTGTAGCCGGTTAAGCGCAGAAATGATTTCGGGTACTAAAATAATACAGAGAGCTAACTCTGATGCATGATGCAACAAACTGTCCATTTCTTCGCTGCCATCTTCTTGGACATACCTTTTAGCGGGATGATGAATCAACAGAGAGTCTCATCTGTTAGGAACGTGGACTCGGTCAAAAACAGGAATCAGGCGTCAGGGGTCGGAAGTTTTTCCTGATCTCCGACCCCCGACACCTGTTTTCTAAAAGTAGAATTTTGCAGGATTTCCTTAAGAGTATCCGCGTGATCCTGAAGATCTTTCAGGTTGTTGAAGTGTAATTTTATAATAAAGGTATTGCCCTCAAAATTTTTTGGAGGGATTAGTTTCATATTGTTTCCGAGCTTTAATTTTCTAACAAGTTCTTCAAATTTCTGTTCGGCACGAGTGATTGAGGGGTAGCGTCTCTTTTTTAAATAAAATCTTAATTTTTCGGTCTTTTTAGTTCGATCTATCTCATCATTTTGCAAAATTTCCTGGAAATCGCTTTCTTGAATAACTTTCATAACTGGAATGTTCTCGCGAAGAGAAATTTCATTAATTAGTGTCATTAGTTCTCTTTGCTTATTCAGCCCCAGTTTAAGGTCATTGAAAATTTCGGTAAAAGTAATTTCGGCATTTTTTTCTAATTTACCGAGTTCCACTGCCATTGAAAGAGAAATAATGTTGGATAGTATGCAGTTTTGAATGAGCGATGGAAGATGACAGATATTTATTATTTTCTTTACAAGAGATGGATTACGCGGCAAACCAAGTGATGACGCTGCGTCAGCGAGACTTGTAATATCTTTAAAAAAGCCGGAAAGCATAAAAAGCGCTCTGGACTGTTCAATCAGGTTGAGCGGCCTTTGTAATGAATTGTCTATTATTGCAAATTTAAGGCAGTCAAGCTCGTTAGCGTTAGAAACCGGAATTTTTGCCTCTATATTCAACAAACCAAGTATCCGGCATGCCGCAATTCGGCGAAAACCGCATATGATGGTATATTTTGACTTTTTTTTTATTAATATCGGGGGATTGATCAAACCCACATTCTTAATAGAATCTAAAATATCATCTATGCCTGTTTCTGTTGTAATGCGAAAGGTTTGATCCTTTAAATCTATAAGTGACAGTGAAACCTGATTGTTTTTAAAGTTCATAACTTTTTCCGGTAATCAGGTTTAATGCATCAAGATATTTTTCACGTGTATTTTTGACTACTTTTTTTGGAAGAAAAGGAGCTGGTGGTAATTTGTCCCAGTTGATTGAAATAAGATAATCTCTTAAATACTGTTTGTCGTAACTCTTTTGCGACTGACCGGGACTGTAAGAGTCTTTGGGCCAGAACCTGGATGAATCAGGGGTCAGTAATTCATCTATAAGAATGATATTATTTTCAAAAATGCCGAATTCAAATTTTGTATCCGCGATTATTATGCCCTTTTTATCAGCCAGTTCAGCCCCTTTTTTATAAAGTAAAAGACTTATCTCTTTTACTTTTTCTGCAAGGCTTCTGCCTATTATTTTTACAGCTTCTTCAAAATTAATGTTTACATCATGAACACCAATCTCTTCCTTTGTTGAAGGTGTAAAAATAGCTTCAGGGAGTTTTTCAGATTCTTGTAAACCATCAGGCAGTTTTATACCGCAGACAACCCCTGATTCCTGATAGGATTTCCAGCCCGACCCGGATATATAACCCCTTACAACGCATTCAACAGGAAGGGGTTTGGCTTTTTTTACAAGCATGCTCCTATCGCGAAGCATTTCTGCGTAAGGCTTGCAGATCTCAGGATAGTCATCAACATTACTGGAAATAATATGATTAGATATAACAGGCTTCATTACATCAAACCAGAACAGAGAAATCTGTGTAAGAATTTTCCCTTTTTCCGGCACTGGATCAGGCATTATCACATCAAATGCAGAAATTCGATCAGTGGCAACCATTAAGAGAGTTTCGCCAAGATCGTACATATCTCTTACCTTTCCTCGTTTTAGTAAATTTAATTTTGGAAAATCAGTTTCAAAAACAGTTGAGTCCATGGTGTTTGTCCTTTGCTTCGTTCATGATCTTTTCTTCGATGGCTGCCCAGTCGGAGACATTATTGATCATATACTATTTCTTGTCAACACAAAGTGATTTATTCCACGTTTCGAGCAGGGCCGCACCTTGTCTGGTATGTATATTTTATTGACAACTGGCACCTTTCTTCCTTGATTCTACAACATATTACGAGTGTCCAATTTAAACAAAAAATACTTGAAATTCAATAAGTTATAATCATTTATCTCAAAACTTATGGATCTTGGTTAAAGTTGATCTTTTCGGTATTTCTTTCGTGCTTGAAGTCAAAGAAGAGACCCTCCTTGATTGGTTGGATCGAGCAGCTAATAAATCCGAAGAAATCAATAGTGCATCGCTCAAAGATCTTCCAGTTACTGAAGTTCAATTGGATGAAATGTGAAGTTTTGTGAAAAGAAAAGTTAGCAAGAAAGCTGAATCGCCACCCAAGTTTACTTCGACTCTCAGTATCTGCATATCAACCTTACAGCAAGATATGATTATTCTTCATTCTTAAAGGTATCCTAAGAGCGGGCGTTAAATAAACATGTGTATCTAAATCAAGAAGTTATGACAGTTATTCGGGATGGATTTCTCTCATTCGTCAATCTGGCATAATTCTTGAATAATTGACTTTACATATGATAACGCAGTGAAATTATTTATCTGAAAGTCTATATATGACTCTGTTGATTTACTCCGATTTTGAAAAACTGAACACGAGCTCTCTCGACATCGTAACTATCTATAATCATTGAAACATATTTCTGATGGCTAATTATTTCAATCCCTTTTTTGCTACCGCAAGGAAGCTCTCGGGATACCTCACCCCAAACGAA
>JABZFQ010000247.1 GCA_014237365.1 Desulfobacteraceae bacterium
CTTATAAATTCATACTGATCCATTGTGAGCAACTCCTCTCCTCCATGTTTATGATTATCAAATTAACCATAATACCATGAAAATCATTGCTCAGGGTGGTCAAATTTGGGTTAGCACAAGCTATGTTTGCTGGTCAATTTTAGGTTAGCACAACCATAAAAGAACTGGCAGGTACCGGTGTTTCAGGCAGTGATGTCCCTATTGTCCCGCTGCTGGTGGATCCCCTTCGTATTGATCTGTCCCCGCGAAGCAACAGGATTAAACCTCTCCAATTATCCATCGCTAATCCGACAAAAGATACCCTCGTGGTGCGGTCCGTGTTCAGGAGCGCTTCACAAACCAGGAAAGGTAGGCCCTCCGTCAAGATAACCCCTGACAAGTTTACCATAAAACCCGGCAGGTCCGAACGCGTTCGGGTCCAGATCAAGCCGTCCGGAAAGGGACCTGTGTATGGGAATCTCCTCTTTGCGGTCAAGGGAATGAAGGGCTGCCTGCCGTGGTCCCTGTGATGATAGTCCCCCGGGGAACCAACCTTAAGGGCATTGGCGTGTTAAAAAATTTTGAGGCATCTACGGCCAAGGCGGGAAAATCCGTTAGCATCCTGGGGTGGCTGAACAATTCCGGGCAGGTGCATTTGGATGAAATCTCTGCGGAAATATCCATCAAGGATTTCCTGGGCGATCCTGTGACAAAGAAAAAAGTCTCTGTTGGAAAGAAAATCCTTTTACCGGCTGAAAAGACCCGTTTGCACAGCGATTTTTCTCTTGACGATCTAAAGGATGATACGTACGAGGCCATATTTACAGTGAAATCAAAGAATGCCAAACCAATCAAAAGCGGCTTCAAGTTCAAAGTGGACCGTAACGCCAAGCAGATAGTAACGCTTGTGAAATAGGTCTCAAAAAATGGTGTCAAATTGATGGCCAATACCGCTGGATTCCGAATTACTGCCGCACGAGTTAAATAAACCAGCAGGGACATGCTCAATAAATAAGGGCTATAGAAATAAATAATGCCCCAATAATTGCGCCGGATTTTGGTTCGGATTTAAGGTTCAACATAGCAATAGCAGCCTTCGCGTATTTTTCTGAATGTATGAACGCATAAGTCTAAATGTTGTGATATTTTAGCTTAACCTGTTGAAATATAAAAGTTTTTATTATTTTCAGATCAATTCTTTATAAATCTTGATTTTCAATAGTTTGCATACAGAATTTTTGAAAATCCCACAACATTCAGACTTATGCGGCGCTATTAAGATTAATGCAAGCCATGGGCTTGATAAACGGTTTGTTTTGTGTTTTCGCACTTTTGTGTTTTCGTGATTAATTTTGAATGATTACTTCATTTTTCTGCGTTTTCCCTTCTTAACATCGGAACTCGCAGTTCTTACTTTCCAAATTTCTTTGTTCCAGCCATGGATCGGGTCCCCGATGATTGGATCTTCTTCTATCGCTTGGATCGTATATGCAATGTCATCCTTGACCATACGATATTTCTTTTTCAGTATTTTCATGGACTTGTGGGGAAGGTTTCGGTCAAATAAACTTTATAATTCATCCAAAACTTCCTTCCAGGGTTTGATTCTATCTAACTTGATGTCTTCTAATCCCTTTTTGACCAATTTTTTAAATTCAACTGACTG
>JABZFQ010000258.1 GCA_014237365.1 Desulfobacteraceae bacterium
GGTTTAACTTTTGGCAATATAAAAGTGATGGCTGAGCCCAAGCGCGGCTGCTACGGAGCGCGCTGTGACGGCGAAGTGTGCAAAATACTGCATAACCCCGAAATACCGCCTACGCACCAGTGCTACGCAGTATTCAAGTGGATACAGGAAAATTCGGATATTATTATTTCAACCGGTACACACGGGTATATAGAGTTTCTCCCAGGCAAGGCAAGCGGCATGAGCTCCGAGTGTTTTCCCGAGATAATCACAGGCGATGTGCCGCACATATATATCTATACAAGCAAAAACCCCAATGAGGCGATCATAGCAAAGCGCCGCGCGTACGCTGTTGTAGCAGACCACATTATCCCGTACATGCAGTCTGCAAAATTATATGACGAGCTCTGTGAAATGGATGACCTAGTTTTACAGTATAATAATGCGGCCTCTTTAAATGAAAAGGGCAGGAAAAAGATATTGTGCGACGATATACGCAATCTTGCGGTAAAACTAAAGCTGTTGCCTGACTGCGAAGAACACCCGCTCGAAAAGATGAAGGATGACGAGGTGATTGAGAAGGTTCATGATAAATTATTTTTACTGCGCGATTCAAACATAAACGACGGGCTGCATATATTGAGCAAAACCAACGATAATGAAAAAACAGCGAGGATGATACTGGCAATACTCAAATATGACGGAAGTCTGCCGTCAATCAGAAGATGTATCCTTGATATCATGGATTTAAACTATGATGAGATTATCAAAAACCCCAAGGGAACACAGCTCCTTGATAAATGTGAAAAAACCGCGTTCTTGCTTGTGGAAAATGTATTAAGGAATAACCGGGTTGATGAAGACTTTATTGCTCTTCAATTCAAAAATATTAAATTCAATCGATCAAAGATTAACAGATTGCTTGTTCTGCTGACGTGGGTAAAAGATAAATTATATCCGAACTTGATGAAAACAGTCCGGGAGATCCCGCAGATAAACAATGCCATGGACAAACGCTATATCAGCCCAGGCCCAGGCGGAACACTGACGCGCGGCAAAACAGATGTCTTGCCTACAGGTAGAAATATCTACAGTATTGACCCGAGGAAAATTCCTACAAAAGCAGCTTATAAAATCGGCGTAAAACTGGCGGATGAAATACTGAACAAGTACATCAAGGAAGAAAACAAATATCCGGAAAAGATAGGCATGGTGTTGTGGAGTCTGGATGCATACAGGGCGGACGGTGAGCAGTTGGCCCAGATACTGCATTTGATTGGTGCGCGGCCTGTGTGGAACGAAACCGGCATAGTGACAGGGGTTGAACCCGTATCCCTGCAGGAGTTAAACCGGCCGCGTATTGATGTTACCATAAGGACAAGCGAAATATTCAGGGACACATTGCCGAACCTGGTTGAACTGCTCGACAGCGCTATTGTAATGATAGCAAATCTTAAAGAAGACGATACGAAGAATTATATTCTTAAAAATGCAAATGAATACAAAAAAACCGCAAAAAAAGAAAATAAGTCAAAACTGGATGACAAAGCACTGAACCGCGCTGCAACTTTCAGGATATTTGCTGCAAAGCCAGGCGCTTACGGCAACGGTATAATGCTAATGATAGCGGCAAGCGCGTGGAAAACGATAAAAGATTTAGGCGAGACTTTTATAGAACACGGAGGATTTGCTTACGGTAAGGATGTATTCGGCAGGGAGTCCCACGGCGAGTTCGTCCATAATCTAAAGACTATAACAACAGTATTTCATAAAACAGAAACTGATGAAACCGACCCTCTTGGCGCTTGTTACAACGATTTCCAGGGCGGTATGACAGTTGCTGTCAGAGCGCTTTCAAATTCAACACCAAAAGTGCTCTGGGGTGATACCAAAGACCGCGCTAACCCGAAAGTGCGTACGTTAGGCGAGGAGATAGAACGGGTGGTCAGAGTTAAACTGCTTAACCCCCAGTGGATTGAGGGCATGAAAAAGCACGGCTACAAAGGCGCGCAGGACATGGCGCAAAAGGCGGCATCGGTTTACGGGTGGGATGCCACATCAGATGTCGTAGATGACTGGATTTTTGATGAGCTGACAAAAAAACATGTCCTTGATAAAGAGATGCGGGAGTTTTACGAAAAAAACAATCCTTGGGCGCTTGAAGAGCTTGCACGCAGATTTTTAGAAGCGGAACAGCGTGGTTTGTGGAAAGCCGACCCGCAGGTGTTAAAGGATTTAAAGGACAGTTATCTGGAAATTGAAGGATGGATAGAAGAAAAAATGGAAGATGTCAAGGGAGAATTCCAGGGCGGCAGCGTTGACATCATGACAAAAACCGACGTGAAAGAGTGGGAAGGCAGAGTACGTTTTAAAATTGATGATTATTTGACGACAAAATGAATGGCACATGTTGTCAATCCATATATCGGAATCTCAGATATCACGAAACATGTTGACACATAATAGGATTATGTGATCAAATAATTTGATATGAGTATCTCCATTGATTGCACCAAATTATCTCGAACCTATTGGATTTATAATATTTTTGATGTTTTTTGTATCGGTATTTCCCAGAAAAAGTTCGACTGTAGTTAAAAAAATAAAGCCAAATTCAATCAAGCCACGAAAGCTTTTGTCATCGAAGAGATGTTGAGCTGCTCTCGTGGCTTTTTTTTGCTGTATAGGAAATTATAAAATTACGTTTGCAATTGGCAGTGATAACCCCGCCGCCGTAGGGGCAACCCCCTGTGGTTGCCCTGTAATTCGTGGTTGCCCTGTAATCCGTGGTTGTTCCATATCAATATGGTGTGTCATTTCAGGGCAAGCACAGGGGACATAGGGCAATACATGGCAATATATAGGGCAATACATAGGGCAGGCACAGGGGCCTGCCCCTACATTTGGTTACCACCCCGAAAATCAGGGCGGTGCGATATTTCTGTAATAAGGGCTCGGTCAAAAATAACTTGACATTTTTGTATCCCAACTGCACCATATCTTTAACCGATCTTCAATCACAAAAGTCCTCAAAATAGCTCGCTATTCCTGCGGTTTTGTTCTTTGGCAACTATAAAATGCCGGATAGAGAGGATGTCAGGAAAAACGAAGTACAGACCTCAACTCCTGACCCCTAAATTATATAAGGAATAAAAAATGCGATTTTTCAACACAGCAGGTCCTGCTAATTGCGAAAAACATTATTGTCTTTCGCCGCTTGACCGGTTTGATCTTGATGAGATTATATCTTTAATCAATCAGGAAAAGTACTTTGTTCTCCACGCCCCAAGGCAGACAGGCAAAACAACCTGCCTGCTCGCATTGATGGATTATCTTAACAAAGAAGGAAAATATAAGTGCCTTTATATCAATGTGGAGTCAGCCCAGGGTGCAAGAGAGGACGTGTATCGCGGGATCAGGGCAATCTTGAATGAAATGGGATTGAGTGAAAGGATTTATCTTGACGATCCGTTTGTTAATAAAATCTGGAGAGATGTGCTTGATAAAAGTGGAGAGGATACAGCCTTAAATGAGATTCTCACCCTCTGGTCAGAAGATAGCGCAAAACCTGTAGTCCTTCTTATAGACGAGATAGATTCTCTGATAGGAGACACGCTCATTTCCGTATTGCGCCAGATCCGTGCAGGATATCATAGACGACCTAAACTCTTTCCTCAAAGCATAATCTTATGCGGGGTCAGAGATATTCGTGATTATCGGATTCATTCATCAAGGGAGAAAACGATAATTACAGGAGGAAGTGCATTCAATATCAAAGCAGAATCTCTTAGACTCGGTGATTTTACAAAAGATGAAGTCAATATTTTGTATAATCAACATACAAAAGAAACAGGACAGGTTTTTGAGTCGGAATCCATTGATTTTGCGTGGAAGCTTACAAGCGGCCAGCCGTGGTTAGTCAATGCTCTTGGTTATGAAGCATGTTTTAAAATAAAGGAGGGGAGAGATAGATTAAAGCTTATTACAAAGTTAATGATCGAACAGGCAAAGGATAATATCATCCTGAGGCGTGACACGCATATAGATCAATTGATGGACAAGTTAAGGGAAGAGCGGGTGAAAAGAGTGGTTAACCCCATGCTGCAGGGTTTGGACATGGAGCATGCAAGTGAGGATGATATTCAATATGTGCTTGATCTTGGTCTGGTTTGCAAGAGCCCGCAGGGGCTTCAGATTGCAAATCGAATTTACAAAGAGGTAATTCCCAGGCACCTTACGGTAACTACTCAGTATAATTTAGAAAGCAGAATTAATCCTTTGTGGTATATCGGCTTAGACGGTAGCATTGATATGGAAAAGCTTCTATCCGCTTTCCAGGAGTTCTTTCGCGAGCATTCGGAACACTGGATAGAAAGGTTTCAGTACAAGGAGGCAGTACCTCAACTGTTGCTTCAGGCATTTTTGCAAAGGATAGTAAACAGCGGAGGAAGGGTTGAGCGGGAGTACGGATTGGGGCGGATGAGGACTGATCTTCTGGTGATATGGCGAATTCAGGGATCAGGGGGCGAGCAAATTCAAAGGGTGGTTATTGAGCTTAAGATACTGTATAAGAGCCTTGAAACAACTATAAAAGAAGGGCTTTCTCAGACTGCAAAATATATGGATAGATGCGGAACCTCGGATGGTCATCTGATTATATTTGATAGAAGAGAAAACATAACCTGGGATGAGAAGATATTCCAGTATACGGAAAGATATAAAGACAGGGAGATTATGGTGTGGGGTATGTAGCGGCAAAGGAGATCAAAGAATAACGGCTCTCCGGTATTTCCCGTGGTTCTTATTTATCATTCTCACACTTTTTCGCTTCGATTTCCTAAGTTTTCAAACAGGCTCTAAGTGCGGGGTTCAGAACAAACATATTGACATTTAATAGGATTATGTGATAGAAAGAAAGCATTTTGATAGAAAATTTCTAATAGTCTTGCTGGGTAGTGATGTGCAAACACGGTGGCAGAAGCCACTACATCCCCTGAAATAAGGGTTCGCACAAAAATAAGTTCGCAATTTTAAGCGTTGAGGTGCCCGTCCGGCAAGGCGCGAAAGCGCAGAAATATCGGGATATTCTGAACTTTTGCAACGCAGCCAGGCGGGATGCATCGGCGCTTAAAATGTGAAGTTATTTTTGTGCGAACCCTAAGTTCGACCAGAGGAAGTTTTCATTATTCAGGAAATCAGAAGATTTTCTGAATCGGAAAAAATAGAGCCAAATTCAATCAAGCCACGAAGGCTTTTGTCATCAAAAAGATGACTTTGTTGATTTATTCTTATTTTAAAAACCGGAATACAGTATATTGTTACAGATTTATTGTATAAATACAATATGTTGTGTCAATTTTTTGAAAAGATAGTAAATCAACAAAATCATAGATGACAAGTTGTTTTCGTGGCTTTTTTTGTGGGTAAAAATGGTGACTTGAAGAACCTTACCCTTCAGAAGAAGGAGACAGCCAGTGAAATCATTTTCAGTTAATCAATTATTTCGAAAAGCAATCCTTTTATGTTATTTTATTACTACACTTTTAATCTTTGGAACTGACTTATTACATGCTCATGATGTTCGACCGGAATCAATGGGACATCATATATATGTTCGTTTGAGTTCAAGGTTTGTAGCTATAGATTATACGCTGATTCAGAGCGAATTGGCAGATACGCATGAAATGCTGGCTATGAATGCAGATCGTGATTCCAGTATAACCGAAGAGGAAAAAGATAAGTTTTTTCGCAACAAAGCATCCGACCTGTTTAATCACCTCAATATTACCCTCAATAATATTCCCCTTGATTTTGAACTGATGAGCATGTTTTGCAGTCATGCCCAGACAAAAACATTTTATTATAAAGCAAATATTCCAAATGAAATAAAAAGACCTTATGAGTTGATCGCCAGGAGCGGATTTCCATGCAGCAAAGATGATAAATTTCTTTATTACATACAGACCATGGATACTGTTCGTGTTCTCAATATGGATCTGTCCGGCGTTGCATTGCCTGTCAAAGGAAAGGCGCTCCATGATCCTCCGGTATTAAAGATTGATTTCAATACAGGAGCGGACGGGAAAGGAACCTGTTATAAGGAAACTGTCCTTGTTTGCAAGGCACTATCAGGTGAAGAACAGAAAACATCTCCAAAATTGATACCGTTTGAACCGGTCTCGGGCATTGAAAAGCTTAAAAAGATTATGCTCAGCGAAAAGGTCGGCGGCCAGATTATACTGATTGCAATTATCATGGCAATGATATACGGCGGTTTGCACGCATTGACACCGGGCCATGGCAAGACTCTCGTGGCCGCCTATCTGGTAGGAACACAGGGGAGGATTGCGGATGCCGTTATATTAGGAATTGTCACGACCTTTACACATACCTTCTCTGTGATAATTCTGGGATTAATCACTCTTTTTGCAAGCAAATACATTCTTCCTCAACAATTGCTTCCGTTTTTACAGCTTTTTTCCGGGCTGCTCATTGTCGGAATAGGAACATGGCTGATGGTGAAAAGAATAAAATCTCCCACAGGTTTTGAAGCTCATGGCGGCAAACATGCTCACGCAGGACCGGATGGCAAGAAATACTATCACTCGCATGAACATACCAGGCATGATACTGACAGGCATAAGCATCCTCACAACCATAACCATGATTTAGATCACCACGTTCATGAGCATTCTCATGATTCACATCACCACACCAGCGGGCAAACCCATTCCCATCACCACGATGACACACCTTTCCATCCTCAGTCCCATGATCAGGATCATCCTCATTCACCTGACCATACTCATGCTTATACGCATCATAACGATGAAACAAGAGAATCAGGCATTGAAACCGGGAAGAAAAAAACCAGTCTTGCGGCCCTGATTTCCCTTGGATTTTCAGGCGGGATGGTCCCATGTCCCGACGCCTTGATTCTGCTTTTGCTTGCGATTGCGATTAACAGGATAACCTTTGGTCTTCTTATCCTGGTCGCATTTAGTTTTGGTCTGGCATTTGTCCTGATAGCAATCGGTATTCTCATGGTGACTGCGCGGCCTTTTCTGGAACGCTTTTCAGGAAGCAATGTTCTGCGCGTTCTCCCTGCTCTCAGTTGCTCTATTATCATTGTGATAGGACTTTTTATGGTTATAAAGTCTGTCCTTGCAGTGATTTAAGAGGTTCAGAGATTCAGAGGTTCAGAGGTTCAGAGGTTCAGAGGTTCAAAGGTTCAAAGGTTCTGAGGTTTGGGTTTAAACCTCTGAACCCAGAACCCAAAACCCTTCTAACAAGGAGATTTCTACAAATCAAAACCATGAAAAACCAATTTAAAAATATTTACCCATTTTCCGCCATAATAGGCCAGGATCAGATGAAACTGGCTCTGATATTAAATGCAATTGATCCAGGAATCGGGGGAGTATTGATCCGGGGTGAAAAAGGGACAGCCAAGTCAACTGCGGTTCGCAGTCTTGCCGCGCTTTTGCCGGATCTCATGGTCGTTGCGGGGTGTCCGTATTCCTGCAGACCGGAACATCCTGCCGGATTATGCGAAACATGCAGGGATAATGGAACAGAGCCTTTGACCTCTGCTGTTAGAAAAGTAAAAGTTGTGGATCTTCCTTTGAATGCCACGGAAGACATGGTGCTTGGCGGGATAGACTTTGGATTTGCGGTAAAAAGCGGCTTTAGGCGATTTCATCCCGGGCTTCTCGCAGAGGCAAACAGGGGATTTCTCTATATCGATGAGGTTAATCTTTTAGATGATCATATTGTCGATGTAATATTAGACGCGTCCGGCTCCGGCGAAAACATAGTTGAGCGTGAAGGCATATCATTCCGGCACCCTGCCCGCTTTATTCCGGTAGGCACCATGAACCCGGAAGAAGGGGACCTTCGGCCCCAGTTTCTTGATCGCTTTGGATTGTGCGTCCAGGTAACAGGTGAAACAGACCCCGAAGGACGCATTGAATTGATGAAAAGAAGAGAGGCTTTCGACAATAATCCTGAAACCTTTCTGAAACGTTTCGAAAGGCAGGAGAAAAACCTGGCCGATCAGATAGTCCGCTCACAAGAACTTCTTACTGGAATAAAACTTACGGAAAAAACACGCACTTTCATTACGGAACTTTGTCTTGAAAACAACGTGGCAGGCCACAGGGCAGATATTGTAATAGAACGAACAGCATCGGCTCTGGCAGCCTATGAAGAAAGAACAGAAGTCAATGTTGACGATGTAAACAGGGCAGCATCTATGGCATTGCCCCACCGCCGCAGAGATGCTATGCCGCCTCCGCCCCCTCCTCCTCCTGAAAAGCCGGAAGACGATTCTCAGGAAAAAGATGAAAACAAAGAGGAACAACCTGATCAGGACCGGCCTGATGAAAAAGAAGATCAAGCTCCTGATCAGAAAGATCAATCAGCAAAAGAGATAGAAGAGCCGTATTCCGGCGAACTGAAAGAAGAAGAACCTGAGCAGAAAGGAGATGCAAAAAGTTCACGCGAACAAATATTTGAAATAGGAGAAACCTTTAAGGTCAGGAAAATCGCTCCGGCAAAAGACCGTGTATTGCGCCGGGGTTCAGGTAGGCGTTCCCGCACACGAACTGCTCAAAAACAGGGACGATATGTCAAAAGTGCACTCTCAAAAGGAAGGGGGGACATTGCCCTGGATGCCACCCTTCGTGCTGCAGCTCCTTATCAGTTACGGAGACGGTTAGATGCAGAGGCTCATGACAACCTGACTCTTTTTATCAAAGAAGAGGACATCAGGGAAAAAGTAAGAGAAAAGCGGGTTGGAAATTTTATCCTTTTTCTAGTTGATGCAAGTGGTTCCATGGGAGCCAGAGCGCGCATGGTTGCGTCCAAGGGAGCAGTCCTTTCTCTCCTTCTTGATGCCTACCAGAAAAGAGACCGTGTTGCTATGGTAACGTTCCGCCGCGGCGAGGCATCAGTCAATCTTCCGCCTACAACCTCTATTGAGCTGGCAGCAAAGCTGTTAGGAGAACTCCCTGTAGGTGGCCGCACACCACTTTCAGCGGGTCTGATCAAAGGCTTTGACCTGATCCGGATTCATCTTTTAAAAGATCCGAGCGCGCGTCCTATCTTTATCATTATCACCGACGGCAAGACAAACGAGGCTATCGGAGAAGGCAAGCCTGTTGACGAAGCCTTTAGTTTTGCCCAAAAGATGAGCCTTGAAGATCGTATTAAATACGTTGTTGTAGATACGGAGCAGCTCGGAATTATCCGTTTTGGTCTTGCAGAAAAACTCGCGTCTGTTCTTTGCGCCGACTATTTCAAAATCGAAGATTTAAAAGCAGATGAGCTTATAGATATTACAAGGAGGAACATTTAAGTGGAAACAAGACATATCTACCCATTTACAGCAATTGTAGGTCAGGAAAACATGAAACTTGGACTTATTCTCAACATCATCAACCCCACCCTTTCAGGAGTCTTAATTCGTGGAGAAAAAGGAACAGCCAAGTCTACAGCAGTGCGTGCGCTGGCAGATATCCTCCCAATGATCGAGGTTGTAAAAGGATGCCCTTTTCAGCTCTTGCCCGGGGAAGAAAGCGCTGTATGCACCGACTGCACAAGAGCGGAATGTACAAACCGCATATCCGGTGGAAAGCCGGTAAAAATCACAAAACGCAAAGTACGAGTAGTCGAACTGCCAGTCGGCGCCACAGAAGACAGAGTAGTAGGCACCATGGATATGGAATATGCCCTGAAAAAAGGTGAAAAACGGATTGAACCCGGCATACTTGCTGCTGCTCATCGTGGAATTCTATACGTAGATGAAGTCAATCTCCTTGACGATCATGTAGTAGATGTTCTCCTTGATTCAGCCGCCATGGGTATCAATACCGTGGAACGGGAAGGAGTCTCATTTACCCATCCCGCCAGATTTACCCTTGTCGGCACAATGAATCCTGAAGAAGGTGAGCTCAGACCCCAATTACTCGACCGTTTCGGTCTGTGCGTAAATATAGAAGGGATCAGGGAAAGCGACAAGCGGGTTGAAGTAATGGAGCGACGGGCACTCTTCGATGAAAATCCCGAAGCTCTTTGCGCAAAATGGGAGCCGGAATCAAAAAAGATTGTCGAGCAGATCGAATCTGCCATCAAACTCTATCCTGATGTCAGGATCGACCGCGCCCTGCTTTTTGAAATCGCATCTTTTTGTCTCGATGTTGGTGTTGACGGCCATCGCGGAGATATTATCACCCTGAAGGCAGCAAAGACCATGGCTGCATTCAACGGCCGCAAAGAAGTAATTCGCGATGATATAAACACAGCCGCAGAGCTGGTTCTACCTCACAGGGTACGGCGCCAGCCGTTCCAGGACGTGGCTGTTGATGTAAAAAGCTTGATGCATGGGCATGATTCTCATGCGCATAAACATGCTCACAGTCATGATCATGCAGGCGTACATCATCATGTATAGAGTGAGAGGGCGAGTGAGGGAAAGTGAGCAGGTGAGAAGGTGGGAAAGTAAGAAGGTGGGAAAGTAAGAAGGTGGGATGCACAATTATAAAAGAAAAATGTTATAAGGAACGTGGACGAAATAACTTCCCCAAGTAGTTGCACAGATTTGGGTCAGATTTGTTCGATCTCAGATCACAAAAGTTGATGGAATAGCGAGCTATTTCAATATTTTTGGGATTTGAGATCGGGCAAAGGTGGCCTGAAGCTGTGATGCATAGTTGGGGAAGTTATTTCGTCCACGTTCCTAAGTAGAATTGCTGTGCCTGATGCGGCATTGATACACAAAATAAGGTGGCAGAAGCCACTTGCGGCTGAAGAAAAATCAGACTGGAGCTGGTTGTATTATTTAATCAAGAAGTCGGAAACTCAATTGAGTGTAACCAAAATAGAACAAAGTTATTGATTTTCGGGGATGGTTCCCCGCTCTGTGATATATGCGAGATATTGGTGGAATGTGCAAAACGATTCGAACCTCCGGAAAATCC
>JABZFQ010000330.1 GCA_014237365.1 Desulfobacteraceae bacterium
AAAAACTTTTCCAATCAGATTGTAAAATTTATTATTGAATATCAATGGGTTTTAAAAAAATAAACAAAATCCAAAGGGATAGGTGTTTGCTTATTCTCTATAGGTGTTTCATATAAACCGTTCACGGTTAACGGTTACAACTTAATGCATCTGAAGCCTCATAATTTTGTATCGCTAAGCCATACATACTGGTAGGGATTTAACAATAATAAATCTGTGTTAAACATTTTACCGGTTAGCAGATCTTTCATCTCAGACGGCATTCCTTTTCCAGATAAAGACAAAGAAACATATTTGGATGAAATATTTGTAAGTGCATAGATAGTCTGATTATTGCAATATCTTATGATAGCAAATATTTTATGACCCATATCAAGCACCTCGAATGAAGCGTTTGGATGAAAAGCCCGCTGCCTTTTTCTGACTTTGATTAAATTTATATAAGAAGAAAAAATTCTGGAACGAAAACTTCCGGGATTTTTTAATTGAGATAATACTTTTTCAATTTGAAGTTTTTCTCTATTTATAGTTCTAGACCTATTTGTATGCTCAACCCCTTCTCTCCAGTTCCGTGAACCCAGGATGCTGTGAATATACGCAGCAGGCACTCCCGGAAGGGCAAACTGTATAGCCTGTGAAGCAAGGAATCTATTAATGCCCATTGTTTTATCGTTGTTTATTAAGCCATCGACATAAGTAATATTCATCTCATAAGGGCTTTCTGTTCCGTCAGAATTGTTCTTAAATGAAATGTATCCGCCATTTCTTCTGACGATTTCTACAAGCCGGCTAATTTCCTTATCCGCTAATATTCCCTCTAATGGCCGCACACCAATACCGTCATGCGATGCTGTAAAATTGAAAAAGGTGTTGCTTGATGATTTTAATTTAAGCCCCCTTGCCCAATCTGACAGAATTTTTGAATCTCCAATTGCAAACGAATAAAAAAGCAGCGGCGGCAATGTAAAATTATAAACCATCTGCGCCTCGTCTTTACCATCTCCAAAATAGCTTATATTTTCTTCATGCGGTACGTTTGTTTCCGTAATAATTATAACCTCTGGAGCAATCAAGTCTAATACCCTGCGAAAAAGTTTTACAATATCATGAGCCTGGTTTAAATGGATACAATTTGTACCTATCTCTTTCCATAGATACGCAATAGCATCAAGACGTATGACTTTTGCTCCATTTTTTAGATAAAAAAGCAGGACTTCAATCATTTTTTCAAGAACATCAGGACTTTTATAATTGAGATCAATCTGATCGGAGCTAAATGTCGTCCAAACATGAACTGTTTTTCCCGAACTTTTTTTGAATTTAGTCAGTAATGGCAGAGATCGAGGCCTTGCCACAGCTGATAAGTCAGTTGATGGATCGACTTCTATGCAAAGATCTTTATATCCTTTCTCTTCATCTAAATATTTATTGAACCAGCTACTTTTTGAGGAAACATGATTTAATACAAGATCAAACATAAGTTTAAAATTGCTGTCTAATTTTTTTATATCTCCCCAAGAGCCAATCTCAGGATTAACAGAATAAAAGTCTATAACTGAAAAACCATCATCTGAGGAAAATGGGAAAAACGGCAGGATGTGTATAGTAGAAAAAATTCCTTTCAAGTACTTGTCTGCAAAATTACAAAGTGTGTTCAAAGGAACTTCTCCCTCTTTATTTAAAGAATCACCGTAAGTTATAAGGACCACATCCTCTTGGGAAAAATAATTCTTTCCTTTTATTTTTTGTTTAAATGGAAAACTTTCTATTAGTGTAAGAATTTTTTTAAATGCAATGCCTGCATGCTCTTCACCATATATCCTTTTCAATATACTCCTTATAGTATCAATTTTTTCCATTATTCTCCGTATGTTGAGTTAAATTAATCTAATTTTCACATATTTAGGAACGTGGACGAAATAACTTCCCCAAGTAGGCGCACGGATTTGGGTCGAATTTGTTTGATCTCAGATCGCAAAAGTTGATGGAATAGCGAGCCTATTTCAATATTTTTGTGATTTGAGATCGAACAAAGGCGATCTGAATCCGTGATGCATAGTTGTGGAAGTTGTTTCGTCCACGTTCCTTACAATTACTTTCAGTAAAGATATTGCATCAAACAACATCATATGATAATTGAACCTAAATTTCAAAATAAATCAAAGTTAATTTTTTTGTAAAATATATTAGGAGGCTTTTAATGCGCGCAATTATTACGAGTCTCGGTCATTATGTTCCGGATCGAAAACTTACAAATAAAGATTTAGAACAAATGGTTGATACAAGTGATGAATGGATAAAAACACGGACAGGAATAAAGGAAAGAAGAATTCTTGATAACGATAAAGGCACTTCTTACATGGCAGCCAAAGCCGCAAGGACAGTTCTTGAGCAAAGAAATATATCCGCCGATGAACTAGATCTAATTATAGTTGCCACAATAACTCCGGATATGCCTTTCCCAGCCACAGCATCTCTAGTTCAAAAAGAGCTTAATACCACAAAAGGCTGGGGATTTGATCTAAATGGTGCGTGCACAGGATTTGTTTATGCTTTAGCTACTGCTGCTCAATTTATTGAGACAGGAAAACATGATAAAATTATGGTGATCGGGGCCGACAAGATGAGCTCTATAATTGACTATGGGGATCGAAATACATGCCCTATATTCGGAGACGGTGCAGGAGCTGTCCTGTTAGAGCCGTCAAATGATAGCGACCTTGGAGTTGAGGATTTTATTCTTCATTTAGATGGCTCGGGGTATAAGTTCTTAGGTATGCCGGCTGGAGGAAGTTTACTGCCGGCCTCTTATGAAACTGTAAAAGAAAAAAAGCACTTTCTTTATCAGGAAGGTAAAACAGTATTTAAATATGCTGTCAACGGCATGGCAGATGTCGCAACAAAAATTATGAAAAAAAATGGACTTACCGCTAAAGATATAAAACTTCTAATCCCCCATCAGGCTAATTTAAGAATAATTGATGCTGTAACAAATAAGCTGGGACTCAATAAAGAACAAGTCATTATAAACATAGACAAATATGGCAATACAACAGCAGGGACAATACCTATTGCTATGTCGGAAGCTTATGAGAAAAAAATGATGAGCAAGGGAGACTGGGTTATTCTTTCAACATTTGGTGCGGGTTTTACCTGGGGAAGCTTACTGCTCAAATGGGCTATGGATTAAACCTATGGAACGGGGACGAAATAACTTTCCCAACTATGCATCACAGATTCAGGCCACCTTTGCCTGATCTCAAATCACAAAAGCATCAAAATAGCTTGCTATTCTATCAACTTTTGTGATTTGAGATCAAACAAATTCGACCCAAATCTATGCGACTACTTGGGGAGGTTAATTCGTCCACGTTCCTTACTACCTGTTGTTTGCTACGGCTTTATTTCTGAGAATAGTTATAGTTTTACAGATATATAATACCCCTGATCTTCCCGCTGTAAAAGTATAATCACGGATGTTTTATGGCGGTATTTTACAATGGCCTCTTCAAAATTCTTTAAATTTTTAACATTAATTTCATCTATCTGTCGAATCACATCTCCAGGCCTTGCTCCTATTCGATATAAATAGGATTGACGGTGAATTTTTGTAATAATAACGCCTTGTTTACCTATTATTTTATAACCAAAACCCCTTCTTGATGATATATTTCCGGTTTTTATGCCCAGAAGTTGATATGCCAGCTCTCCTGCCATATCTGATGGAAAAACAGCAGAAACAACTGAAACAGTTATTTTTTTTCTGTTTCGCCACAAATTAATTTTTATTATTTCTCCAGCAGAAAAGCCTCTCAACGCTGTTTTATAATCATTAATCGAAAAAATTTTTCTTGTTCCCATTGAAACAATTATATCGCCGTCGTATATGCCGGCTTTGTGTGAAGGGCTATTTTTTACAACTTTTTTAACCACAACTCCCTTGTTGGCCGGAACTTTTAGATATTGAGTAAGCGTTGTATTGAGGCTTTGTATTGTAAGACCTATCCATGCTTGTATAACCTCTCCGTGTTGTATAAGGTTAGATATAATTCTTTTTGCTTTATTTATGGGTATGGCAAAGCCTATTCCCTGAGCTTTTGCATAGATTGCTGTATTTATACCTATTAGTTCGCCATTTATATTTAGAAGAGGCCCTCCACTGTTACCCGGATTGATAGATGCATCAATCTGAATAAAGTCATGAAAGACTCTGTCTGCTGTTCTTATACTGCGGTTCTTGGCGCTTATGACTCCTGTTGTAACTGTGTTTGAGAACCCGAACGGATTGCCTATGGCAATAACTGTTTCCCCTATCATTATATCTTCGGAACTACCCATCTCAATTGCGGGAAGCGGGGTTTTTGAGGTTATTTGCAGTACAGCAAGATCAGAGTCAGGATCTGCCCCTACAATAGTGGCTGTGAACTCTCGTTCGTCTTTTAAGGTTACAGTAATTTTTCCTGTTTTTGTAATTACATGTGAGTTGGTTAGAATAAAACCTCTTTTTCCATCAATAATTACACCTGAACCAAGGCTGGCTCTTTTTTGCCGGCTTTCAAGTTCCGGGTCAAAAAAGTCCTTGAAAAATGAGTCAAAAAAAGGATCTATACCAAATCCTGAAAAAGGGTTAATTCGTTTGCGGACTTCGGATTCCGAGCTTATATTAACTACAGCAGAGCTTACCTTGCGAACAGCCATTACAACAGCATCTTCACGTTTATATTCAAAGCAATGGCTGTTGAGCGGTGCAAAAAATGCCACATTGATTATAATAAAAAATAAGATTATCCATTTAATAAGTTTTTTGTTGCTTTGAGTTGTCAGCTTTGTCATCGTTATAATTTTTTCGAGTTCATATTGTTAATAAATTATCAAACGTACCTCGGAAGGTTATAAATTGCGTTTTTTTCGGTGAGCAATGAGCATCAAGAGCAAGGCGCGAAGGTCAAGCTATTCCAAGCCTGAGCTACACCAGCTATTGATGTTCATGGCCAGCGAAAAATCGCAAGTTATGGCCTTTCGAGGTATATATAAATCCTTATCATGAACATTAAATCTATTCAAGACATCCTGCCGCTGGTTGAGAGACCAAGTCGTTATTTAGGCACGGAAATAAATTGTATAAAAAAAGATGAAAACAAAGTAAAGCTCAGTATTGCTCTTGTTTTTCCGGATCTTTACGAAATAGGCACATCTCATTTAGGGCTAACTATACTTTATCATATATTAAATAGTCATAAAGAAATTGCCGCGGAAAGGGTTTTTGTTCCAGGTACAGATATGGAGACATACCTTAGGTCATCCTACACCCCATTAATGTCCCTGGAATCTAAAAAACCTCTTAAAGAGTTTGATATTATCGGATTCAGTCTGCTTTATGAACTGAATTATACAAATGTTCTTAACATTCTAGACCTTGCGAAAATTCCTTTTTTTTCTTCCCAAAGAGATAGTTCACAGCCTCTAATAATTGCGGGTGGTCCTTGTACCTGTAACCCTGAGCCTGTTGCTGACTTTTTTGATGCCATTGTTATAGGAGACGGTGAAAACGTAATAATGGAAATGTCCCGTTCCTGGCTTAAATGGAAAGAGGGCTTCAATGGAGAAAAAGAAAGCCTTTATAAAATCTGGTCAGATATACAGGGCGTTTATATACCGGCTTTTTTTGAACCGAAATTTGACGGATCAGGTTTTCAGATTCTTTTGCCCAGGTTTTCAAAATACCAAAAAATTAAGAAAGCTATAGTAAATGATCTTGATAAAGCCCCTTTTCCTGATGCCCCGATCATACCCTATGGCAAGCCCATACATGATCGCCTTCGTCTTGAAGTATCCAGGGGATGTACTAGGGGTTGCAGGTTTTGTCAGGCAGGGATGATATACCGTCCTGTACGGGAAAGGTCTGTGGATACAATTCTGGCTCTATCGAACAAATCAATTACAGCGACGGGTTACGAAAATATCTCTTTGTTATCATTAAGCATTGGAGATTATATCTGTATAAACCCCCTGATGGAACAGATGATAACTTTGTGCGAGCCAAACAATATAGCTGTTTCATTTCCTTCTCTACGGGCAGGAACATTGACGCCGGAACTCATGCAACATATTAAGCGAGTCAGAAAAACAGGTTTCACCATAGCTCCTGAAGCCGGCAGCCAAAGGCTTCGCGATGTTATTAATAAGAATGTTAGCAAGAAAGATATCATTGATACAGTGAAAAACGCTTATGATTTGGGTTGGCAGGTTATAAAGCTTTATTTTATGGTTGGTCTTCCAACGGAGACAAGTAAAGATCTTAAATCAATTGTGAATCTTGTTAAAGAACTTAGAAGGACTAATATAGGCAAAGGACGGCGCAAAAATAAAATAAACGTTAGTTTCACAACCTTTATTCCAAAACCCCACACTCCATTTCAATGGGCACAACAGATTTCTTTAGCTGAATCAAAGGATAGAATTGGTTGGCTGCAGAAAAATCTTAAAATGTCCGGTATTAATTTTAAATGGCAAAACCCGAAGGTTAGTTTGCTTGAGGGGCTTTGGGCGCGCGGCAACAGAAAGCTTTCACATTTACTGGTTGCTGCTCACAAGAAAGGGTGTAAGTTAGATGGTTGGAGTGATTGCTTTAGATATAGCTTGTGGCAGGAGGCTGTTTATGATGAGGGGGTGGATATAGATTTTTATACAGGCAGGTCAAGGAATACAGACGAACCACTTCCATGGGACCACATTGATGTCGGGATAGAAAAAAAATACTTAATAGAAGAATGGGAAAAAGCAATAAGGGGCGATCTTACTCCGGACTGTCGTACGGGTAATTGTAACGCCTGCGGAGTATGCGATTTTAATGTTATAGAACCAAAACTGTCTGAAATGCCTGCGGAAAAATCAGCACTTGATATCAGCGGTGGTTTGTTAAGCTCGGACAATATCAAGCCGGTTGTAAAAGGTGCGTTATTGAAAACACTCAAAGTTGCTTTTTCAAAACTCAATCAGGCTAAATATTTTGGCCATCTTGAAATGGTTAATATTTTTTTTCGAGCCATAAGGCGTGCCGGAATACCAATTAAGTTTTCAGAAGGATTTCATCCTAAACCAAAAATTTCTTTTGAAGACACTTTGCCTGTAGGCATGGAAAGTCTAAAAGAATATTTTTATTTGGTTGTTCCTGAGAATTTTAATC
The DNA here is from genome assembly GCA_014237365.1 of Desulfobacteraceae bacterium. GTDB lineage: Bacteria > Desulfobacterota > Desulfobacteria > Desulfobacterales > ETH-SRB1 > B13-G4. The sequence continues at coordinate 7,187 of JABZFQ010000330.1, forward strand.
CGCAGTCAATAGTAGAAAGTTTAAATAAGCGCCTTCCAGAAGGTCTTTCTGTTTACGACTGTCAAATTATTTCAACCAAAACGGTCCATAATAATGAGAAAAAATATAATTATATAGTTACAATAAAAGAAGAATTTTTTAATAATAAAGAGTTGGAAAATTTTTTTCAAAGCCCGGAGCTCATCGTTTCTCGTATTGACAGAAAAGGGAGGTTGAAAAAAATAGACTTCAAGTATATGGTTTTAAACATAGAGTTGCTTAAGCCAGACAAATTACAGATAGCACTTAGGTCTGAATCAGGTAAAACAGTAAGGCCTTTAGAGGTAATTAAAAAAATTTTCAAGCTAACCGATGAAAAAGCAAAAAAAGCAAGAATTATTAAAATACATTAAATAGTGCCCTAACGAAAACTAGAAAATTTTTTCAAGTTCAAGGAAGACGCAAATTTTAACCTCAGGAATACATGAAATATTTTGAGGATTAAAATTTAAGCCTGACGCAGAAATTGGGGAAATTAGCAGTTTTCGTTCAGGCACTACTATCTATAAATGCAAAAAAAACTAATCATAAATGTTACAAAACATGAAACCAGGGTCGCTCTTCTTGAAGATGGAACAATTGTAGAAATTTTTATTGAAAGAGGAAACGATTCCAATATAGCGGGAAATATATATAAAGGAAGGGCGCAGAGAGTTCTGCCGGGTATGCAGGCAGCCTTTGTTGATATTGGTTTAAATCGGGCAGCTTTTATATATGTTGATGATGTAATTTGCAATGATTATAAAGAATTCGAGCAAATTTTTATTAAAAACAAAGAAGTTGACCCTAAAATTTCCGTCACCGGCGCTGCAAATCATACATCATTCCCTATAGTACGGGATAGCCGTCATATTGAGGAGATTATTACTGAGGGCCAAGAGATCATGGTTCAGGTTGCCAAGTCCCCAATTGGGTCAAAGGGGCCAAGAGTAACTAATTATATTTCCCTTCCAGGCCGCTTCCTTGTTATTATGCCGACTTCTGATCATATTGGTATATCCCGGTGTATAGAAAGCGAAACCGAGCGAGAACGTTTAAAAAATTTAGTTCTGTCCTTAAGAAAAAAACCTTATGGCTATATTGTGAGAACGGTTAGTGAGGGTATATATGAAGAGAAGATCGAAAAAGAAATGTTTTTTCTTAACAATTTGTGGGAAAGCATTCAGAGAAAATACAAATCAGCGCCGGCGCCTTCTCTTTTACACCAGGAGCTTACCGTTAGCCTTCGATCAGTAAGGGATCTGTTGACCAACGAAGCAGAAAAATTAATTATTGATTCACGTTCCGGTTTTGAATCAATTCTTTCTTTTCTTGATACATTCATGCCAAGCCTAAAGGATTCTGTTGAGCTATACGAAGGTTCCGAGACAATTTTTGATGCTTATAATTTAGAAAGCGAGATATCACGTGCATTAAAAAGAAAAGTGTGGCTTAAATCAGGCGGCTATATTGTGATTGAACAAACGGAAGCCCTTGTAGCTATAGATGTAAATACCGGTCGGTATGTTGGCAAGCATAATTTTGAGGAAACAATTTTAAAGACTAATTTAGAGGCCGTTAAAGAGATAGCATATCAAATACGCCTTAGAGATATAGGCGGTATAATTATAATAGATTTTATAGATGTTGAAAAAAAATCAAACCAGGAAAAAATATTTAATGCCATTAACAAGGCGCTAACAAAAGATCGAAGCAAGAGTCATATTCTTCCGATGTCAGAGATGGGTTTGATACAGATGACCCGCAAACGGACTAGACAGACGCTTACAAGGATGCTTTGCGAGCCTTGTTTTTATTGCAACGGAGATGGTTACCTTATTTCCAGACAAACAATTTGTTGTAACATATACAGGGAGATACTCCGAGACGCGCACGATATGGTGGGGGTTAAACTGATGCTAAGAGTAAACTCCAAAATTGCTGCTCTTCTTCTCGGCGAAGAAAATCATATAATAACCTCCTTAGAACAAACTCTTGGCAAACGGATTATAATATACCCTGATCCTCAGTTTCATATGGAAGAATTTGATATTTTTGAAGATCTCAAAGAATAGTAGTAAATTTTGGAGCTTGACAATATAAAAACATTGTGTTTTTTTTAAAATTTTATGTATTTGAGTTGCGGCTATTAAAATGGGATTAGGGATTAGGGATTGGGGATTTGAATTATGAAAAGAACTTATCAGCCAAGTAGAATTAAACGAGCCAGAACGCATGGATTCTTGAAAAGAATGTCAACAAAACAGGGAAGAAGAATTCTTAACAGACGGAGAGCGAAAGGGAGAAAGCGTTTAGCTGTTTAAACAGTACTTGAAATGGACTTTTTACAAAGCCGCCAAAATTAAATTTATCGGTTTAGGCTATAGAGGATAAATGTTTTTTGCGCTTTTTTCCCTTTACAAAGGCAGATAGAATTTTAAAACATTCCGATTTTCTTAGAATATCAAGATGTGGAATCAAACTTCAAAACAGATATTTTGTTGTTCTATTCTGTCCGGGCAGTTTTAAGAGAACACGATTGGGTATTACTGTATCCAAAAAGGTTGGGAACGCTGTTGAACGTAACAGGATCAAACGTATTTTTCGTGAATATTTTCGGTTAAACGGGTATAGGATAACTGATTTTTGGGATATTAATATAATTGCCAAGAAGGAAGCTGCAGGACTAACTTCAGACGTGGCGTTATTTTTTCTTCAAAAAATTTTTGATAAAATATCATTTGTTCATGATTAAAAGAATTTTTTTAATATTTATCAGGTTCTATCAATACTTACTGTCTCCTGTTTTGGGTCATTCTTGTCGGTTTTATCCCACCTGTTCTAATTATGCATATGAGGCTATTTTGCGTTATGGTCCATTTACAGGATTAATCTTTGCTTTAAAGAGAATTATTCGATGTCATCCTTTTAACGATGGAGGAATTGATCCTGTTCCTTAACAAGCTAACTGTCAGCAGCCATAGATAAACGCTATAGACTTTCAATTCATTTCACTTAGGCCTATAAGGAAAAATCTTAGTACGGAACAGGGACGAAATAACTTCCCCAAGTAGGCGCATAGATGTTGGGTTAAATTTGTTTGATCTCAAATCACAAAAGTTGATGGAATAACCAATCTATTTTGATATTTTTGGAATTTGAGATCGGGCAAAGCTGGCCTTAATCTGTGATGCATAGTTGGTGAAGTTATTTCGTCCACGTTCCTAACGTAGTGCAATTATTTATCTGAAAGGCTATATTTTCTTTTAATGGAGATCTTTGTTGGGTAGTTTTACTCCCCCATTTGGTCTTGCCTCATAAAATTATGCCCCTGTGACCACAAAAATTTTATTCAGCCTTTGGCATCCTTCATTTTGTAGTTTACACTTCTTCAACATTGACGGATGATAGCTGTCAGCCGTTAGCTATTAAGCAAAAATTTTATATAAAAACGTAGTGTTAGGCTAAAAGCCAATGGCTATGCGCACAGAACATATTTTTTGAGAAGATAGTAAATCAACAGGGTCATAGATTTGGGTCAAATTTTGTTTGATCTCAAATCACAAAAGTTGATGGAATAGCCTATCTATTTTGATATTTTTAGGAACGTGGACGAATTAACTTCCACAAGTAGGCGCACAGATTTGGGTCGAATTTGTTTGATCTCAGATCACAAAAGTTGAAGGAATAGCGAGCTATTTCAATATTTTTGGGATTTGAGATCAAATAAAGGCGGCCTGAAGCTGAGGATTGTAACATTTATGTTTTTGATTATAGGAGATGGGCATGGAACAGTCTCGAATATTTGTAGCTATAGCTCTTTCATTTGTAGTGTTTTTAGTATGGGAAATTTTCTTTGTAGATAAACAGATCGTCGAAAAGCCAATGCAAGCCTTGCATACAGAATCTATCTCTAAAGAAGAACTATATATAAAAGAAATAAATACTGAATCCGTCGATCATACCACTTTAATTATAGAAGATGCACTGAAGACAATTAAACCTCCACGAGTTATCAGGGTTAATACACCTTTATATTCTGCAATTATTTCAGAAAAAGGAGCTGTATTTAAGAGCTTTGTCTTAAAAAAATACAAAGAAAGCATGGAGCATGATTCACCTTGGCTCGAAATGATATCCCCGGAGCTGCATAATGGAAATATAAAAATCAGCCTGGCTGAAAACAGCGTTCCTGCACTCAATGACGCGTTTTTTATTGCTGATATTAAAGATGACGCTATTGAGATAAACGATAACTCAAAAGAATTATCGTTTTTTTGGAAATCTTCTAATGGTATAGTAATAGAAAAGAAGTTTCTTTTTTATCCTGAAACTTACATGATTGGATGTAACGTTATAGTTAAAAACGGTTCAAATCAAATCATTCAGGATAATTTGATTCTATCTTTATTTAAAGCCTATAATGAAAATGGAGGCATGTATGGCTTCGAAGGCCCAAGTGCTTTAATAAACAATGCTCTTGAGCAGGTAGATATTGATGATATCGAAGACAAAAATATATATAATGGTGAATTGAAATGGATAGCAGTACAAGACCGATATTTTATGTCCTGTGTTATACCTGAAAGCCCTGTTACGGCGAGAATGCGTCTTTTTCTTGGACAAGACAATGTCCTGGAAAATCAGTTCATGCAACCCGAGAGTATTATACATCCAGGCACACAGCGCATTTTTGGATTTTATCTGTTTATGGGCCCAAGGAACACGAAAATACTGAAAGAGATTGGTTACGATCTGGATAAAGCTATAAATTTTGGCATGTTTGATTTTTTAGCTAAACCATGCCTCTGGCTCATGAATTTTTTATACGATCATTTCATTTCAAATTACGGCATAGCTATTATTATCTTAACAATTTTTACCAAGATCATTCTGTGGCCTCTTGGAGCAAAAAGTTATAAATCAATGAACGAAATGAAGAAAATTCAACCTCTGGTAATGGAATTAAGGGAAAAATATAAGGGTGACAAAAAAAAGATGAATGAGGCAACCATGGCCTTATATAAAACATATAAAGTAAACCCCGTGGGTGGGTGTCTTCCAATGATTTTCCAAATTCCTGTTTTTTTTGCCCTATATAGGATGTTGTATGAAGCAATAGAGCTGAGACATGCTCCTTTTTTTGGTTGGATTAATGACTTGTCGGCACCGGATCGTCTTCTAAGCTTTGATTTTTCTATTCCTTTTATGCAGCCGCCATATGGTATTCCTGTATTGACAATTATTATGGGGGCGACGATGTTTTTACAGCAGAAAATTTCACCAGCAATGGGCGATCCTTCACAGGCCAAAATGATGCAGTTGATGCCGCTTGTTTTCACTGTTATTTTTATAAATTTTTCTTCAGGGCTGGTTTTATATTGGCTTGTAAACAACGTCCTTTCTATCTCACAACAATACTATACTACAAAAAAAGTTGCTTAGTAATGGAGGAAATTCATGTCGCCTCGTTTGGAATTTGAAGGCAAGGATGTTGCAAAGGCATCCCAAAAAGCTTGTGAAGAATTGAAAATCCCAAAAGAAAAACTTAAGTACGATGTTATTTCTTATGGAGCTACCGGTATTTTTGGTCTTGTTGGTATTAAGAAGGCAAAAATTCGTGTTATATTGCCTGATTTAACATCTGAAGATAATACCGAAGAGAAGGATCTTGAACATAATAATAAATCAAAGAAACATGTCCCCGAGGTTGAACGTTCTACAGAACAAGCATCCCTTGACGATAAAGCAATTGCTTCTATGCCGGATGAGTCTGTAAATTTGGGCAAAAATGTTCTTCAGCAAATAATTGATCTAATCACTATTGATGCAGAAATATCATTTGAAAAAAAATCAGACCAAATTTTATTTTATATAAAAGGCGGCAACGTGGCGATCCTCATTGGCAAGCAGGGACAGACTCTTGAGGCCATGCAATATCTGGTTGAAAAAGTTGTCAATAAGCACAGCGAACAGAGAATTCGAATTCAGATAGATGTTGAAGGTTATTTGGAAAAAAAACAAAACAACCTAAAGATGCTTGCAGGGAGGCTTGCTGAAAAAGCAAAACGTAGTGGGAAACCCATTACAATAGGACAAATGAATTCTCAAGACAGACGAATAGTTCATCTTGCCTTAAGGGATGACAGCGGCGTCAGAACGCAAAGCGTGGGAGATGGTTTTTTAAAAAAATTGTTGATATTTCCCAGGAAGAAATACAATAGAAAAAGAAAAACCTAAAATTTGTAATATGAACGATTCGACTATCGCAGCAGTAGCAACGCCAGTAGGTGCCGGCGGCATAGGTATTATAAAAATTTCCGGTCAAAACTCTTTGCCAATAGCTTCGCGTATCTTTCGAGGATCACATTCTTCGATATCCAACTTGGAAGATAAGGATTCTATCGATATTTCTTCTTTTAAATCTCATCACCTTTACCATGGATATATCGTTGATCCTGAAAACAGCCGGGTTGTTGATGAAGTTCTACTTGCAGTTATGCTTGCCCCCCATTCATATACCAGAGAGGATGTCGTAGAAATTCAGGCCCATTCGGGACCTGTTGTCCTTAGGTTTATTTTAGATTTAGTATTAAAATGTGGTGCTACAATTGCGGGTCCAGGCGAATTTACAAAAAGGGCTTATATTAATGGTCGCATAGATTTGACACAGGCTGAGGCGGTTATAGATATAATAAATGCAAGGACAAATAAATCTTTAGAAATAGCAACCACCCTGATAAAGGGGGAGTTGCAACTATGTATAGAAAGAATTAGTGATTATCTTTTTAATTTTCTTGCAGAAATAAACGCGGCCATTGATTTCCCTGAAGATGTCGAAGAAATTATTAATGTCGATAGAATAACCCGTGTTTTACAAAACAATATTATCAATACAATAAAAGAACTTATTGGGCAATATGATAATGGCCATATTCTTAGAGACGGGATAAAGCTGGTTATTGTTGGAAAGCCAAATGTTGGCAAATCAAGCCTTATGAACTGTTTGATAAAAAAAGAGCGCTCAATTGTTACTGCCGTGCCAGGCACGACAAGAGATTTGATTGAGGAGTCCTTTAGCTTGAGAGGTATGCCCATTATTATAGCCGATACTGCTGGGCTTCACGATACAGATGATCCTGTTGAAGTCATAGGAATAAATAAAGCTAAAGATTATATTGATTGCTCAGATCTGATTTTGTTCATCATTGATGCTGGTTCTATTTTAACTCATGAGGATCATGAAATTTTTAAAATAATCAATACAAAAAATTCTATTCTTGTCATAAACAAATCGGATTTGTTTTCAGACAGGCATGAAGTCAATACGCCGGATAGCTGGGAAAAAATGCCCAGAGTTGAAATTTCAGCTCTTTACAACATGGGTCTTGATGGCCTTAAGGACTTAATCGTAAGAATTTCGCTTGGAGAAAACAGCTTTGACCCACGGGCTGTGATAATTCCAGGCTTGAGACATAAGCTGATACTTGATCAATGCTTGATATCGCTCTGTTTAGCAGTTGATGGGTTTAATAGTGGGTCTCCTCTTGAACTGATTGCTATTGATATACAGGAGGCGATTGCTTTGCTTGGTGAAATAACTGGGCGTTCAGCTAATAACGACGTTATAGATCAAATCTTCAGCAGATTTTGTATTGGAAAATAGTGTTTCACGTGAAACAACTATGTGGCAAATTAGGGCGCATTCCCAAAAAGTGGGTAATATTGCTAACCCATTGTTTTTATTGACAGTGAATTGTTTGAGTGTAACCAAAATAGAACAATTTGTAATTGGGAAAAAACAAAACGTAACAGTTCAGCGCTATCGTCAGTCCGGCTTCAGGTGATGAAATTTGAAAATGGCTGAAACTCACGCCAAAGTGACTCTAAAGAAAAAACAGATCCAAAATTTAAAATAGCAATAACCCAAACATGTTATGCTTATAATTAAATGACGTGACTGGGGGGATGCGATGTTTTTTCTTAAGACTCACGAAGGGCGCTCAGACAGTCATCCATTTTCAAATTTTATCAACTGAAGCCTTCATTTATTGAGAAGTTACAAATTAAATGGATAGATGTTCAATTTTGGTTACACTCGAATTATTTCTTTAAAAATATAGTTTCTAATGATATCAGCAGGTTGTGGCAATAACTCAAAAAAGTTCCCACTTTTTGGGAATGCGCCCTGACAGATATGTAATGATAGTTCAAGGTTTAGGGTCCTGGGTTAAGACAACCCTGAACAACAAATAATATTTGATTGGTGATTAATTTAATAGTCAATCAGGGCGATCCTTGTGATCGCCCTGATTGACGCGAATACAAGATTCGCCCCTACAAAAAAATAATATAAGGAACGGGGACGAATTAACTTCCGCAAGTAGGCGCATAGATTTGGGTCGAATTTGTTTGATCTCATAGCGCAAAAATTGAAGGAATAGCGAGCTATTTCAAAGTTTTTGTGATTTGAGATCGGACAAAGATGGCCTGAATCTGTGATGCATGGTTGGGGAGGTTATTTCGTCCCTGTTCCTAATTTAATAAAGCCTCATTAATACCGATTTGGCGGAGGAAACAGCTATGGATATAGATTTTACGCCTTTTTTTAAACAATACGAAAAAGTTTTAACAATGGTCGACAAAGTTTTTGAGCGTGTAAAAAATGAGCATTCGGAATGCTTTAAATGTAAAACAAAGTGTTCAGATTGCTGTAACGCACTATTTGACCTCTATCTCATTGAGGCATTATATATAAACGATAAATTCAATAAAAAGTTTAAGAATAGCGAAAGGGAGCAGATTGTTGAGAAGTCAAACATAGCAGACCGAACAATATATAAGCTTAAGAGAAAAGCATATAAAGACTTTGAGTCAGGAAAAGATGAGAATGAGCTATTGACTAAAATGGCGGAGGAGCGTGTAAGGTGCCCTCTTCTTAATGATGATGATATGTGTGATCTTTATGAACACAGGCCAATAACATGCAGGCTTTATGGAATACCAATATCAATTGGCGGAGTCAGCCATACCTGCGGTCTCTCTGCTTTTGCTGAGGGCAAACAGTATCCAACAGTTAATCTGGAAAAAATACAAAACAAGCTTTATGAAATATCTGTTGAATTGGTTAAAGATATTAAATCCAGGCATATAAAACTGGCAGATGTTATAATTCCTTTATCCATGGCTCTTCTTACTATATATGATAAAGAGTATTTGGGGGTTGATGATATTAATAGAGACAACACCAAAGATAAACAAAAAGGGTAACCGTTCATAGTTGTCGGTTCATGGTTCACATATGCATTGAGTGTAACCAAAATAAAACAATGCCATTTTGATGATGGTTCCCTATTATATGATACAATTCGTTTTCAAATAACGTAGGGGCAACACCTGTGGTTTGCCAGCCCTGTGGTTGCATATTATCAGGGCAGGCACAGGGGCCTGCCCCTACGGGATATTGCCGAATACATTGGGCCGGATTTTCCGGAGGTTCGAATCGTTTTGCACATTCCACCAATATCT